>NZ_JAYMZS010000053.1:0-34251 GCF_035828755.1 Amycolatopsis sp. H20-H5
GTCGCCGCGCTGAACGCCGTCGACGCGCTGGTGCGGCTGCGCGTGCTGACCAACGGCCACCGGCCCGAGTTCAGCCATGTCGTCGTCCGGAACTCCGTACTGGCGGAACTCCCGCTGGCGACCAGGGCCGCGGGCCACGCGCGGGCGGCCCGCCTGCTCGCGGACGACGGCGCCGCGGACGAGCGGGTGTCCGCGCACCTGCTGGAGGCCGTCGCGGTCCGTATCCCCTGGGGCGTCGACGTCCTGCGCTGGACGGCACGGGCCGCGGTCTTCGAGGGCCGGGAGGAGCTGGCGGTGCGTTACCTGCGCCGCGCGCTCGAAGAGCGGCTCAGCCCGGCGAAGCGGCTGGCGGTCATGCTGCAGCTGGCCCACGCCGAGTACCGGTGCGACCCGGCGGCGCCGTTGCCGCGCGTGCGGGAGGCCGTCGAGAAGGTCGGCGACCGGCAGAAGGTCGCGTACCTCACGACGGCGATGTCCTGGCCCTGTGCGGCGGGCAGGACACCGAGCTGGCGGTCAGCCTGGCGAGCCAGGTCTCGGCCAGGCTCGACGTCGGCGGGGCGGACGCCGCCTGGCCGCTGCTGTGCATGACGTACCTCGTCGAGGCGGGCACGAGCATCGGGCCGCCGCCCGACTTCCGTGACTTCGAGCGGCAGTGGGCGCCGCTGACCGACCCGGCCTCCCAGCGGACCCGCTCCGCGCTGCTCGCGCTCGAAGCCGTCCGCGCCGGGGCCTCGGCCGAGGATGCCGTCCGGCATTTCGCCGAAGTGCTGTCCGGGAACGAGGGCGAGCTGCTGTTCGAACAGCCGTACTTCTTCACCCTCGCCACGGCCGTGCTGGCCGACGAACCCGCCCACATCGACCGGCTGGGCAGGCTGCTCGACGTCGAACGCGACCCGTGGGACCCACACCTGAGCCGCGGCACGATGGCCGCGCTGGCCCGCGGGATCGCCCTGCAGACCGGCGGCGACCTGTCCCGCTCGAGCGTGCACTTCGAGTTCCTGCTGCAGCAGTTCGACGAGCGCGACGCGGTCAGTGTGTGCCCGATCGCGGTGCTCTGCGCGGCCCGGCTGATCGAATGCTACGTCGACCTCGGCCGGCTCGACACCGCCACCGCGCTGCTGGGCACGATCGACTTCTGCGCGACCGCGGGGCTTTTCTCACACATCTACCTGCTCTACGCTCGCGGACGGCTCAGGGTGGCCGCCGGGGACACGCAGCCCGGCCTCGACGACCTGCTCGACTGCGGCCGTCGCTTCAGCAAGCACGGCGCGCTCTTCCCAGGCTTCGCGCCCTGGCGTGCCTTCGCGGCCCGCGCCGCCATGACGCTCGGCCGCACGGATCAGGCCGTGCGACTGGCCGAGGACGACCTCGAAGCCGCCGAGCGCTGGGGCGCCCCCCGGCTGCTCGGCATCGCGCAGACGACCATGGGCGTCGTGCGTGAGGACGAGGAAGCCGAGCGCTCGCTGCAGCGGGCCGTCACGACGCTCAAGGCGTCACCGGCGCGGCTGCACCTCGCCGGGGCCATGACCGAGCTGGGCATCCAGCAGGCCCGCCGTGGCCGGTCCGCGAAGGCCGTCACCACGCTGCGGCAAGCGATCGAGCTGAGCACCCTGTGCGAGGCCGCGCCGCTGGCCCGGCGCGCATCGGACGAGCTGCGGACCACGCTGGCGGGCTCGTCGTCCTTCCGGGACAACGAACACGGGCTCACGCCGCAGGAGTCGCGGATCGCCACGATCGCCGCGCAGGGCCTGACCAACCGCGAGATCGCCGAGGCGCTGCACCTGACCCGGCGGACCGTGGAGCTGCACCTTTCGGGCGCCTACCGCAAACTGGGCATCACCGGCCGCACCGGGCTGAACGCCGCGCTGGCCCGGTCTCAGCGCGTGGACGTTCGTTGACGCTGAGCGGCGCCGCTGCTCTACTCGGACGCATGTCCGGGCCTTTCCTCACTCGCCGCCGCCACGTGGACCTCGTCCGCGTGGCGGGCCGCTGTTGTCGCGCGTAGCCGCTTTCCCTTACCCAGCTTGGACTTTCACCCACACCTCGCACTACCGTTCTGGAGCGAGCATGCCCGAAGACAAGACAAACCTTTCCGAGCCCTTGAAATTCGCCTACTGGGTACCGAACGTGAGCGGTGGCCTGGTCACCAGCGACATCGAGCAGCGCACCGACTGGGGCTACGAGTACAACCGGGAACTGGCGGTGCTGGCCGAGGACAACGGCTTCGAATACGCGTTGACGCAGGTCCGCTACACGGCCAGCTACGGCGCCTCCTACCAGCACGAATCGACCGGCTTCAGCCTCGCGCTGCTGCTCGCGACCCAGCGCCTCAAGGTGATCGCGGCCGTCCATCCCGGACTGTGGCACCCCGGGGTGCTGGCGAAGTTCATCGCCAGCGCGGACGTTATCTCCGGTGGCCGCGCGGCCGTCAACGTGGTGAGCGGCTGGTTCAAGGACGAGTTCACCAATCTCGGTGAACAGTGGCTGGAGCACGACGAACGCTACCGGCGTTCGGAGGAGTTCATCCGTGTGCTCAAGGAACTCTGGACCAGTGACAGCGCGGAGTTCCGCGGCGACTTCTACCGGATCCACGACTTCGACATCAAGCCGAAGCCGGAGTTCGGGCCCGGCCGTCCGCACCCGGAAGTCTTCCAGGGCGGCAATTCGACGGCCGCGCGCAAGCTCGCCGGGCGCGTTTCGGACTGGTACTTCAGCAACGGCAAGGACTTCGACGGCTTCAGCGAGCAGGTCGAGGAGGTCCGCGGGTACGCGGCCGAGAACAACCACGCGGTGCGGTTCGGGCTGAACGGCTTCGTCATCGCCAGGGAGACCGAGAGCGAGGCGAAGGCCGTCCTGCGCGAGATCGTCGAGAAGGCGAATGTCGAGGCGGTGGAGGGGTTCCGCGGCGCGGTCAAGCAGGCCGGGAAGTCCTCTTCGGACGGTAAGGGCATGTGGTCGGATTCGGAGTTCAAGGATCTGGTCCAGTACAACGACGGCTTCCGGACCGGCCTGATCGGCACCCCGGAACAGATCGCCGAGCGGGCGATCGAGTACAAGCGGCGCGGGGCGAACCTGCTGCTACTGGGTTTCCTGCACTACCACGAGGACGTGGCGTACTTCGGCAAGCACGTGCTGCCGGTGATCCGCGAGCTGGAAGCCGACGCCGAACGCGGCGCGGCCACCCCTGAACCGATCGGGAGCTTTTCGTGACCACGACAGAACATCCGGTGAAGTCCGCCGCCGAGTGGCTGAGCGCCGCCAAGGAGGTCGCGGCGAAACTCGCCGTCGACGCCGTCGAGCGCGACAAAGCGAACGAGGCTCCGTTCGCCGAGGTCCAACTGCTCAAGGACGCCGGACTCGTCACGCTGCTCGGCCCGGTCGAGCACGGCGGCGGCGGGCAGAGCTGGGAGACCGCCTACCAGGTCACCCGTGAGGTCGCCCGTGCCGACGGCTCGATCGGGCAACTGCTCGGCTACCACTACCTGTGGGCCTGGGCGGCACGCCTGGTCGCGACCGACGAACAGGTGTCCGCGGTCGAAGAGTTATACACCAACAACAACTTCTTCTTCGGCGGCGCGGTCAACCCACGCGACTCGGACCTGTCGATCCGCGAAGAGGGCGACGAGATCGTCTACAACGGACACAAGTCGTTCTCCACCGGCAGCCGCGTCTCGGACCTGACCGTGCTGGAGGGAATCCTCGAATGCACCGAGGATCACGTCTTCGCGATTGTTCCGTCCAATCAGGACGGTATCGTGTTCCACAAGGACTGGGACAACATCGGCCAGCGGCTGACCGAGTCCGGCAGCGTCACGATCACCGACGTCCGGGTCCCGTGGGCGAGCGCGGCGGGTTACGTGGACAAGAAGTTCCGGCCGCTGACCTACAACACGCTCAACGTGCCCGCGATCCAGCTGGTGTTCACCAACTTCTACCTGGGCATCGCGCAGGGCGCGCTGGAGACCGCGCTGGACTACACCAGCGAGCAGACGCGGGCGTGGCCCTACGGCGGCGACAACAAGGACTCCGCGACCGAGGAGTGGTACATCCTCGACGCCTACGGCGACCTGCAGGCGAAGCTCTGGGCGGCCCAGGCGCTGACCGACAAGGCGGGCGCGGCGATCTCGGCGGTCCTGCACGCGCCGCGCGGGGAGCTCACCGCCGAGGCGCGCGGCGAGATCGCGGTGCTCGTCGCGGCGGCCAAGCAGCGGGTCATCGAGACCGGCCTGGAGATCGGCACGAGGATCTTCGAACTCACCGGCGCCCGCGCGAGCGCGTCGAAATACGGGCTCGACCGGTTCTGGCGCAACCTGCGCACCCACTCGCTGCACGACCCGATCGCCTACAAGCGCCGGGAGGTCGGCGCCTACGCGCTGCTGGGGCAACTGCCCGAACCGACCTGGTACACGTAGGACTCACGGGGTCACCGGCTAGCTTGAGCGGGTGAGTTCCCTTTGGACGGTGATCAGCAGTGTCGTACTGCTGATCGCCGTTCTCGTTTTCGCCATGGTCCGCCCGCGCGGGCTGCCGGAGGCCGTCGCCGCCGTCCCGGCCGCCGGGCTCGTTCTCCTGCTGGGCCTGGTGTCCCCCGCCTCGGCGGGACGGCAGGCGCTGGAGATCCTGCCGACGCTGGGCTTTCTCGCCGCGATCCTCCTTTTGTCCTATTTGGTCGCTGTCGACGGGGTTTTCGAGTGGCTCGGCAACAAACTGGCCGAGGCCTGCCACGGCAAGCCCCGGCGGCTGCTGGTCCTCACGTTCGCCGCCGCCGCCGGCGTGACCGCCATCCTCAGCCTGGACGCCACGGTCGTCCTGCTCACCCCGGTGGTGCTGTCGACCGCGAAGAGCCTGCGCCTGCCCGCGAAACCGCATGTCTACGCCTGCGCGCACCTGGCGAACTCGGCGTCGACCCTGCTCCCCGTGTCCAACCTGACGAACCTGCTCGCCTTCTCGGCTTCGGGACTGACCTTCGCCGGGTTCACCGCGCTGATGGCGCTGCCATGGCTGGTCACGCTGGGCATCGAACTGCTGGTGTTCCTGCGGTTCTTCGCCAGTGACCTGCGCGGGCGGTCGGACGTCGAGCCGGAAACACACCTGCGAGCACCGGTGTTCGCGCTGGTGGTGCTCGGGCTGACGCTCGCCGGGTTCGGGCTCGGGCCATTGGTGAACATCGAGCCGGTCTGGGTCGCGACGGCCGCCGCGATGGTGCTGGCCGGACGCGGGCTGGCCCGGCGGTCCGTGGGGCCATGGCGACTCGTTCAGGAGGCTTCGCCGCTGCTGATCCTTTTCGTGCTCGGGCTCGCGGTGGTGGTCGAGGCCGTTTCGGAACACGTGCTGGGCGGGCTGCTGGCTTCGGTGCTGCCGGGCTCGGCGGGGCTCGTCGACCTGCTGGTGGCCGCCGGGGTCGCGGCGCTGCTGGCGAACCTGGTCAACAACCTGCCCGCGACGCTGATCCTGCTGTCCGTGCTGGGGGCGCATCCGGACACCGGGGTGCTGCTGGCGGTGCTGCTCGGGGTGAACATCGGGCCCAACGCGACCTACCTCGGTTCGCTGGCCACGCTGCTCTGGCGTGGAGTGCTGGCTCGGGCCGGTCTGAAGCCTTCGGCACCGGAGTTCTTGAAACTCGGGGCGTTGACCACGCCGGTCAGCCTGGCGGCTGCCGTGGTCGCGCTTTGGTGGGGGCTTTTTTTGGTTGGGTCCTGAGGTGCGGCTGGTTTGTTGGCCAGCGCGCTCACTCGCGCCGCTAGGTCGTTACTGACAGTCAGCGGCGGTGCGGGTTTTTGGTTGCGTCCTGAGGTACGGCTAGAAGCCTGTGTTTTTTGGCCAGCGCGCTCACAAACTCGCGCCGCCAGGCCGCCCCTGGCACCGTACGTAAGTGCGGCTTTTGCTTGTAGGGGGGCGACCTGCCGTCGCGAGTTGGGAGGCCCTGGCGGGCCTGAAAGAGGGCGCGCGGCGGTGAAGTCTCCACTCGCAGAGCTCGCGGAGACGCTGTGGTCCCGGACCACGCGGGGGTTGGGTTTTGGTGGTGCGTGTCGGGGGCGGGTCTGGAGGAACCGGTGACTGGCGCGGCTGGGTCTGGGCGGTTCCACGCACTGTGAAGTCTTGGGGTACGAGGCCAGGCGTGGCCAAGTCTGGGCGGTTCCGCACACCGTGAAGTCTTGGGGTCCGAGGCCTGGCGCGGCTCGGTCTGGGCGGTTCCGCACACTGTGAAGTCTTGGGGTCCGAGGCTTGGCGCGCGCAAGTGCTTGATTGTCCCTGAAGGCCACCTTCACGGCGTTTAACGCCGTGAAGGTGGCCTTCAGGGGCAATTGCTACTTGGGGGGTGCTGGGGGGACTGTTTGGCCTGGGGTCAGGGTGGGGCCGCAGTCGCGTTGGGGGTCGGTGTAGCGACCTTGGTTTTGCTCGACCTGGGCGAGGGTGGGCTCGGCGAAGGCGCGGACCGCTGCCAGCTTTTCGGGGCTGGTGACCGCGTCCTTGCGGACCCAGTCGCCTTGGCGGACGGGCTGGTCCCGGTAGGTCCAGATCGGGGTGTAGTCGCGGGCTATGCGGGGGTCCAGGACTATGCCGTTGCCGCCCGCCCACGGACCCCACGAGTGGATGAACGTGGGCTTCACCTTGTCGAACACGTAATCGCGCAGACCCGGCATGTCGCGCTTCGCCACCAGGTCGGCTATGTCGGACTCGACCAACCCTGCCATGTCGACCAGGTGGAGACGGCTGGTCATCGAGGAGCCGCCGAGGTCAGGCAGCAGCAGCGAAGCGTCCTTGATGCCGAGGATGTCCGCGTACGTGTTGAACCCGCGGCCGAAGCGGTCCGCGATCAGGCAGGCCGGGATCGTCGGGACCTTCTGGAACTGCTTTGACGTGTCCACCAGGTAGAACACCGACAGGACCGAGGCACCGGCGACGACCAGGGCGACCAGCGCGCGCAGGCGAGGCTTCAATGACTTCAGCAGCTCGGCAGCGCAGAGCGTGCCGGTCAGCGCGCCCAGCGCCCACACCGGGGTCGCGAAGCGGAACTGGCCCATCCAGTCCTTCTCCAGGACGCCGAACGCGACCACCGCGAGCCCCATCGGCACCACCAGCGCGACCAGTTCCCGGCGCCAAGGCGCCCGGATCAGGGCCCAGAGGACGATCGCCACGAACACGACTACCGCGGGCTCGCCGATGTAGTGCGCCATGGTGAACGGCCTGGCGAGCGACAGGAGGTCCGGCAGACCCTGCTTCTTGGCGATCGACGGGTTCGCCAGCAGGCGGTGGAACTCCGAGTAACGCCAGACGACGTACGCGCCGAACGGGACGGCGAAGGACGCGATCGAGATCAGGGCGTACTTGATGCTCGTCGCCAGCGTCGAGCGGCGGAGCTGGAAGAGCACCACCAGCGGGTACGCGCCGCCGTAGATCAGGCCTTCGGGCCGGGTCAACGCCGCGAACGCGACCAAGACGCCCGCGAACACGGCGACCTTGACCGTCAGCAACTGGTTCCGCTTCGCCGCGACGAACAGCAGGACGGCCAGCCACACGACGGCCATGCCGAACAGCGAGTTCTCCAGGCCCGACACGACCCAGATGACGTACGACGGGATCGCGGCCAGCGTCAGCCCGGCGACGAGCGTGCCCACCCAGGCGCGCTTGAGGACGTGGCGGGCCGCGAGGTGGAACGCCGCCAGGGTCCCCGCGACGAACAGCAGGCCGAGCAGCTTGGGGAAGAGCACGTAGTCGGAAACGCCGAACAACGTGCCGGTGTCGAACAGGCCGGCCAGCTTGCCGAGGCCCAGCAGGACCATCCAGGTCGGGTCGGAGAACCCCTCGACCGGCGGGGCGCCCGGCTGCAGCACCGGGCCGAGCCCCTCGGCGAAACTGCGGGCGTAGGAGAAAGTGATGGCCGCGTCGTCGACGATCCAATGGCCGTACGCCGTCGCGTGCCAGGCCGTCGCGCCGACACCCGCCAGCACGGCGAACACGGCCGCCAGCCGGGAACCCCAGCCGCGCTTCTCCGCCGTCTCCACTTCACCGGGGACGTCGTCCCGCTCGGCTACTTCGGTCAGCGCGCTTGCCGTCATGTCCCCATCACTGTTCTCGTCCACAGGTCGTGGCCCTGCACTCTAGCGAAGGGGAGATCACGACCTGCCGAAAGGCCGTCACACGAGGTGGGAGCTGTCGTTCACCAAGCGGACCGAGGCGTTCCCGTCGGGATAGAACTCGACGATCGAAAGCGACGCGAGATCCAGGTGGAGCCGGAACAACAGCGCGGGCCCGGCGTCGAGACCCAACCGTAGGAACGTCTTGATGGGCGTGACGTGACTCACCACGATCAGCGTCCGCCCGCCGCGCTGGGCGATCAGCTCGTCACGGACCTTGCTGACCCGCCGGTGCACGACGTCGAAACTCTCGCCGCCCGGCGGCGGGACGGCGGTGTCCGCGAGCCACTCGCCGTGCTTGACCGGGTCCCGGTCCATCGCCTCGGCGAAGGTGAGGCCCTCCCACTCGCCGAAATCGGTCTCCAGCAACCCGGGGTGGGTCTCCACGCGGCCGCCGAGCGCGTCGGCCACGGCCTGCGCGGTCTGCCTCGTCCTGGTCAGCGGCGACGCGATGATCGGGACGGCTTCGCCGTCGGTGACCAGGCCGTCCATCGAGGCGAGCCGCTTCGCCGCGGCGGCGGCCTGCCCCTGGCCGAGCTCGGTCAGGGGGACGTCGCCGCGCCCGGAGTAGCGGCGGTCGACCGACATCGCCGTCTGGCCGTGGCGCAGGAGCAGCAGTTTCGTCGGGACGCCCTGGGCGCCCGTCCAGCCGGTCGGGGAAGCCTTGACGTCCTGCCTGACGACCTTCGCCGCCGACGGGTCGTCGGCCGGTTCGCCCGCCGCGGCCGCGTCCATCGCCTGGTTCGCGAGCCTGTCCGCGTGCGAGTTCTGCGCGCGCGGGATCCACTCGTAGCGGACGTTGCGGAAGCGCTTCACCAGCTCGTCGGCCTGACGCGCGAGCGGCTGCAGCGCGGGGTGCTTGATCTTCCAGCGGCCGGACATCTGCTCCACCACGAGCTTCGAGTCCATCCGGACGTCCACTGTGGACGCTCCGAGCTCGGCGGCGGCCTCGAGCCCGGCGAGCAGCCCGGAGTACTCGGCGACGTTGTTCGTGGTGATCCCGAGGGTGTCCTGGCGCTCGGCCAGCACCTCGCCGGTCGCCGCGTCCTTGACGAGCGCGCCGTAACCCGCGGGCCCCGGGTTGCCCCGGGAACCGCCGTCGGCTTCGACGATCACGCGCTCGATCACAGGCCCGACTCCGCCGTCCGGACCAGGATCGCGCCGCAGTTCTCGCACTGGATGACCGAGTCGGACGTGGCAGCCTTGATCTCGCCGATCTCACGGCGGTCGATGTCGAGCTGGCAGGCGCCGCACCGGCGAGCCCGCAGCAACGCGGCGCCGATGCCCTTGTGCGCGCGGACCTTCTCGTACAGCTTGAGCAGGTCTTCGGGGATCCGCGGGAGCAGCTTCGCGCGGTCCTCGTCGCGACGCGCCTTCGTGGTGTCGAGGTCCTTGAAGGCCTCGTCACGGCTGATGACGGCTTCGGCGACTTCGGCCTCGGCCTTGTCCACCTCGGCGCCGGTGCGCTGGCCGTCGAGCTCAAGGGCCTCGCGACGCTCCATCAGCTCCAGCAGGTCGTCCTCGAGGGCGGTCTGGCGGCGCTGCAGGCTCTGCAGCTCGTGCTCGATGTCGGCGACCTGTTTGGCGGGCACCGAGCCGGCCTCCAGGAGCTTGCGGTCACGGTCCTCACGGGCCCTGACCGACTCGATCTCCTTCTCCTGCCGGGCGACTTCACGGTCCAGGTCGGAGGACGCGGTCCGCACGGAGACCATCGCGTCACGGCGGTCGCGGGCGGTCTGCTCTCCGAGGTCGATCGCGGCGAGCTCGGGCAGAGTGCGGCGCTGGTGCGCTGTCCGCGAGAGGTCGGCGTCCACCTTGGCGAGTTCGAGCAGCTGACGCTGTACGGCGGAATCTGCCTTCACAGTGCTCCTTGTTCAGTTGGCCGGTCGGTTTGCGCGCAGGGTCCACGGGTCGGTGCACCGCGTGGAGACGTGAACGTCGACGGTACCCGGCAGGGCGGCCGTGAGAACCTCCGAGGCCTGCCCGCACCAGGGCCATTCGCTCGCCCAATGTGTCACGCCGACCAGGGCGGGGACCACCCCGGTAGCGGCAAGGTGCTCACCGGCGGGATGGTGGCGGAGATCCGCGGTGACGTAGGCGTCGACACCGGCGTCGGTGGCGTGCCGGAGATAACTGTCACCGGCGCCACCCGAAACGGCGACGGTCTTGATCACCCGGTCGGGGTCCCCCGCGCCGAGCACCCCCGGTTCGGTCCGCGGCAGGGCTCCGGCGACGCGCTCGACGAAGGCCGCGAACGGCTCGGCCTCGGGCAGCTCGCCGATCCGGCCGATGCCGGTGACGCCGTCTGGCCGCGGGTCGAGCGGACGCAGCACCCGCAGGCCGATGAGCTCGGCGAGCGCGTCGGACACTCCGGGGTCGGCGGCGTCGGCGTTGGTGTGCGCGCAGAACAGGGCGATCCCGGCGCGGATCATCCGGTGCACGAGCAGGCCCTTGGTGGTGTCGGCGGCGACGCCGTGCACCCCGCGCAGCAGCAGCGGGTGGTGCGCGACGATCAGCTGGGCGCCGAGCTCGATCGCCTCGTCGACGGTCTCCTCGACCGGGTCGACGCAAATCAGCACGCGCTCGACCGGCTCGGCGGGATCACCGCAGACCAGCCCGACGGCGTCCCAGGACTCCGCGAGTTCGGGCGGGTAGGCCTTTTCGAGGGCGGCGATGACTTCAGCGAGCGCGGGCACCCGAAGATTTTCGCATGTAGCGTGTCCGGTCATGCGAGTTCGGTCATGGATCACCGCCGGAATGGTCACGATCGGGACGCTGGCGGGCTCCGTGCCCCCGGCTTCGGCCGCCTCCCCGCCGCCGTCGCTCTGGCGGCTGACCGACCTGTCCGCCCAGCGCGTGCAGATCGCCGACAAGGTCGCGGCGGCGAAGTTCGGCACCCCGGCACCCATCGACGACCCGGTGCGCGAGCAGCAGATCTTCGACTCGGTGGCGGCCAAGGCGCCCGCGCTGGGGCTGGACCCGGCGTCGGTCGTGGCGTTCTTCCGCGACCAGATCGAGGCGAACAAGCTCGTCCAGCGCGGCCTGTATTCCCGCTGGACGGCACATCCCGGCGAGCAGCCGACCACACGGCCGGACCTGGCGACCGAGGTCCGCCCGGTGATCGACCGGCTCAACACGGGCCTGCTCGACACGCTCGCGGCGACCCGCCAGACACGCGCCGCGCGGACCTGCGAGCTCCGGCTGGCGGTGAACGTGCGGACAGTGGACGTCGTGCGGCACCTGGATCGGCTGCACGCGAGCGCGCTCAGCGAGTCCGTCGGGTCGGCCTGCGGCTAGGTCAGCGGGCGGGCATCCTTGTTCTTGGCCCAGCGCCAGGCCACGACACCCGCGTGGGACAGGTGGCGAGCCGTCCAGACCAGCATTCTCGAAGTGGGACTCTCGTAGTGGGAGGCCTTGGTGTAGCGGACGGGGTACAACTCTTCGGTGCTGATCGGCCGAAGGTGCTTGGGCACGGTCTCCAGGGCTTCCAGGTAGTTCCTGGCTTGGATGAACTGCGGCTCGGCCCGGAGCGCGCCCGGCTTGAACGGGTCCGGCGCCTTGACGTTGATCCGGTACCAGCTGAGTCCGTCGGTCTGGCGGAACGCGCTGGTGGGTAGTTCGATCATCAAGTGACTCTCCTGCGGTAGTGCTTCACTCCAATGAACTAGTACTCGCACTGTGGCCTGCATCACCAGTCACGCGCGGTCAATCGACACTGTCCGCCGTTGAGCGGTTGACGAGGCCCCCGCGCGACCGGTCACCAGAGCCCGCGACACTGGCCGGGTGACTCACGTGACCTTCGTCTGTTCGGGCAATATCTGCCGCTCACCGATGGCCGAGCTCGTGTTCCGGGCGAAGCTCGAAGAGGCGGGGCTCTCCGGCGCCGTTCGGGTGTCCAGCGCGGGCACCGGCGGCTGGCACGTCGGCGACCCGGCGGACAAACGGGCGCGGGCGACGCTCAAGGCCCACGGCTACCCGACGGCGCATTCGGCCTCCGAGGTCGGCGACGAGCACCTTTCCGCCGACCTGCTGCTCGCGGCCGACGACGGGCACCTGCGGTTCCTCCGAGGGCTCGTCGACGACCCGGCGAAGGTCCGCCTGCTGCGCGAGTTCGACCCGTCCGCGCCGGAGGGCGCAGAAGTACCGGATCCGTACTACGGCGACAACGACGGCTTCGCCGAGGTACTGGCGATGATCGAGCGGACCATGCCCACGCTGCTGGACTGGGTGCGGGCGAACACCTGAGTCCGGGATGCGGCGTTTGCGCCGCCGACGGCGAGGTCAGTGCGCGGGTGTCGTGGCGCACGGCTTACCGTGGGGGTGTGCGGTTGAAGTTCCTGCTGCGGCCCGGGTGGCTGGCGTTGACGCTGGTGGTGTTCGCTTTCGCCATCTCGTGCTACGTCCTGCTCGCTCCCTGGCAGTTCAGCCGCGACGGCGAGCGCGTCGCCCAGAACTCGGCCCTGCAGGCTTCGTTCACCGGCCAGCCGAAGCCGCTCACCCAGGTACTCCCGGCGGGCGTCGCGCCGGATCGCGTCACCGAGTGGCAGCTGATCACCGTCACGGGCACCTACCTGCCTCGGGACGAGGTGGTCGCGCGACTGCGAACCGTCCAGGGCGAATCGGCGTACGAGGTGCTGACCCCGTTCCGCACCAGCGACGGCCCGGTGGTGCTGATGGACCGCGGCTACCTCCGCCCGGACGAGCGCTCGCGGGTCCCGCAGTACGCGGCGGCGCCGAATGGCGACGTCACGATCGTGGCGAGGGTGCGCGCCGACGAGGTCGATCCGAAGAACCGTGACGCCTTCGCGAACGAGTCGACGGACAACAAGCCGCAGAGCTTCGTCGTGAGCTCGCAGGTGGTGGCGAAGGCCGCGAAGACGGACATCCGGCCGGGCTACTTCCAGCTCGACAACAACCAGCCGGGCGTGCTGAGCGCGCTGCCCCTGCCGCAAACGGACTCGGGCCCGTTCTTCTCCTACGCCCTGCAGTGGATCGCGTTCGGCACGATGGCCCTGCTGGGCTGGCTGTACTTCACGGTCCGCGAACTCAAGCCCGGCGGCGCCCTAACGACGGACCGGCCCGAGCGCCGCAAGTCGGTCGCCCAGCTGCTCGCCGAGGACGAAGCCGACGAGTCCACCGCGCGGGAGCAAGGGACCTTTACTGCCGCCACTGCCGCCACTGTCGCCGAGCGATAGCAAAGGTCCTTTGCTCCCGTTTGCCAAGTGGACCTCTGAAACTGGCGAGAAATGGCACTTTCACCAGGCCACTAAGCGGCTCAGAATGACCTCATGCTGATTCACCCCTGGGACGACGCCAAGGACGAAGCCGAGTGGAAGACTTGGCTGACCAGGCACGACTTCGGTCAGCTGGTCGCCGGTGGCACCGGCCGCGACCTGCCCGTGGTGGTCCCGACCCATTTCACCTACGACGGCGACACCACGGTCCGTCTGCACCTCGCCCGTCCCAACCCGGTCTGGCCGTTGCTTGAAGAGCACCCGCGAGCCCTGCTGACAGTCACCGCTGACTACAGCTACATCCGCTCGGACTGGAACGCTGACGCCGACCCCGCGTTCGGCGTGCCGACCTCGTACTACGCGTCGGTCCACCTCGAAACCGACGTCCGGATCATCGACGACCCGGCCGAGAAGGCCGCGATACTCAACCACCAGCTCGGCCACTTCGAGCCGGGCAGCGGCCGCACCCCGGTGAGCGCCACCGACACCCCCGACCGGCGACTGCTCCCGGGCATCCGCGGCCTCGAACTGACCGTGACCGCGGTGCGCACGAAGTTCAAGTTCGGCGGCAACAAGCCCGTCGACAAACGCGCCCAGATCGCCGAACACCTCGCCGACCGAGCGGGCCCACTCGACGCCGAAGCCCGCGAACACCTGCTCCGCCGCCCCTGAAACGGAAGCAAAGGACCCTCAGTCGATCGACTGACCGTCGTAGGCGGCTTCGGACCTCAGCTGCTCCGGCAGGTATGGGACGCCGTCGAGAGTGGCGTCGGTGAACCTGATGTTCCCGACGAAATTTGCCTCGGCGAACGACGTCCGGCTGCTGAAGGCCACTCGGCTGAACCAGGCGTCGCGGGCGAAGGTCGCCCGGTCGAAATCCGCGTGACGGGAGAAGATCGCTCCTGGCAGCCAGAGGTCCTCGATGAAACTCGCCTCCCCGAAGCTGGCGTCACGCGTGAACGCCGCGCCGCTGAAAACGACGGCGCCGGTGAAGGCGACCTTGTCGAATCTCGCGTCGCGGGTGAAAACCGTGTCCCTGAACACGGTCGCGCCCGTGAAAGTCGCCTCGTCGAACCTCGCGTCGCCGACAAAACGTGCTCTGTCGAATCGGACGTTGCCCTGGAAATCCGCCTCGGAAAACCAGGAGTCGCCCTCGAAGGTCGCGCCTTCGAATCGAGTTTCACCCGTGAAACTCACGCCCATGAGCAGCACGTCGCCGACAAACCGGCTCTCCAGGAAACGGGCGTTGTTGATGCGACCTCCACGCACCGTGAAGTCCACCAGCAAAGCACCGCTGAGGTCGAGATCCACCCCTTCCCAGAAGCGGCTACCGTCACCGTGCTGAGGATCCAGATGGCCCGTGAGGATCCGCTGAGCGGTCAGCCGGACCTCGCGCTCCTGCATTCGGCTCGAGTACTCCTCTCGAACCTCCTTGTCCGCTTCGGGCACGGGAACACCACCTGGAAGCTCGTACGGCATACGCAAGTAGGCGCTGACCACGTTGACGATGGTCTGCCGTTGCGACGAGTTGTCCTGCGCGAGACGGTCCAGCGCGTAAAGACCGGAGAGCCGGACCGGCGCCTTGTCCGACCCGAGCTGCTCGACCGATTTCAGGTAGAGCTCGGTTATCCGGCGTTCGACGGCGTCATGTCGAGCATCATCGTTGGCCTTTTCCCGTAGCCAGAGGTCACGGCGTTTGGTGGCCAGATCCTGCTCGGCAGTCTGCTGGCGGCGCGCGGCCAGGAGCAGTGCGACAAAACCGCCCGCTCCCAGCACAATGGTCGCCACGGTACGAACACCCTCTAAATGCGCCGTGTCCCCGTCGCTCCCGTGGCCGTAGAGGGAAAGCAGCAGCCAGCAGCCAGCAGCCGCCAGGATGAGCAAACACGCGGCACACCACCAGATAGTCCGATGAGACAGCACCTTGCTCGCCGACAACGACGAAGGAGTCGGCCCGGATTCCCCACTCGAGATCGAAGCTGCGTCGTCTCCCATGCTTCCAGGATCGCATTTCGCCAGGCGCCGTTTCGCGAACTCACGCAGGTACCGCTGACGCTAAGCGACGAGCATGAACGAATGCGCGTTTCACTCCGCTGTTCGGGCTAAACCGGAACCCTGAACAGCGGATCACCCCGATAAGCGCACGTCAGCGGGTTCGACGCCGCAGCCCGGCCACCGCGGCGAGCAGGACCGAAGTGACGGCGGCCAGCCAGCCGACCACCCGGGACAGCTCGACCGCGCGCGTCACGTGCCCGGCGTCGGGGTTGCGGCCGATGCCGAGCACCGGCAGCTCCTCCACCCCGTGCGGATACACCGTCCGGCCGCCGACGCGGATCTCGAGCGCTCCGGCGAACGCCGCCTCGACCCGGCCCGCGTTCGGGCTCGGGTGGGCGATCGTGTCGCGCCGCCACGCCCGCCACGCGCCGCCCGCCGAGCCGCCGACGACCGGGGCGGCCACCACGGTCAGTGCCGCCGCGATCCGGGTGGGCACCAGGTGGACGAGCTCGTCGAGCCGGTCGATGAACCAGCGGTGACGCGCCGGGCTGCCGCGGCCGAGCTTGCGAAGGAGGCTGATCGCGCGCGAACCGAGCAGTCCGGGCGCACCGGCCAGCGCGCCCCAGATCAGCGGTGCGACGACGAGATCGGACGTGTTTTCCGCCAGGGTCTCCACCGCCGCCCTCGACAGCGGGATGGCGTCGAGCCCGTCCGCGACCCGCGGATCCAGCCCCGCGAGGGTGTCGCGGGCACTGTCGAGCCTGCTTTCTTCGAGGTCACGGGCCAGTTCGGCACCCTGCGTGGCGAGCCCGGCCGCGCCCAGCACGACCCACGTCGTCAGCGCCGTGCCAGTCGCCTCGAGCACCGGGCCGCGACGGCCGATCCGCTCGGTCAGTACGCCGAGCAGCACGGCGGCGCCCGCCAGGCCGCCCGCCCACGCCACCCCGGCGGCGGGATGGCGGGTGCGGACTTGGCCGTCGAGTTCCCTGGCCGCCCGGGTGAAGAGCACCACCGGACGGCGCGTCCGCGGATCCCCGATCACCCCGTCCGCGGCGACCCCCAGCATCAAGCCGATCGCGCGTGCCGCGCTCACCCAGTTACCCCCGCCCCGCACAAAGTCCCAGTGCCCGGAAAGGTTACTCGAACAGCGAGGTCAGCTCGTCGCGCGCCTGGATGACGATGTCCCGCATCGCCCGCTCGGCCCGGTCCGGCGCTCCCGCGGCGATCGCGGCGGCGACCTCGACGTGCAGGGCGACGGCCTCGGGTTGCGGCTCTTCGGGCATCAGTCCGTGCCCGGTCCGCCCGGCGAGGACCTCCGCCACCACCGCCGAAAGCTGCCCGAACATCGGGTTGCGCGAAGCGTGCAGGATCAGGTCGTGGAAGTCGATGTCGTGGCCGAGAAAGGTGTCGAGATCGCGGGCCTTCGCCGTCCGCTCCATCCGGGTCGCGAGCGCGCGCAGCCTGCCGCCCTCCTCCGGCGTCGCTCGTAACGCCGCGAAACGTGCCGCGCTCGGTTCGACGGCGGACCGCAGCTCGGTGAGGACGCGCAGAGCCGTCTGCCGCGCGGGGCCGTCGAGCTGCCAGCGGATCAGCCGCGGGTCGTAGTGGTTCCACTCCCCCGGCTCGCGCACGATGACGCCGACGCGCCGCTTGCTGGTCGTCAGGCACATCGTCTCCAGCACCCTGACGACCTCGCGCGCGACCGTCCGCGACGCCCCGAACCGTTCCTGCAGGTCGTCGGACCGCAGCACCGACCCCGGCGGCAGCTCACCGTTCGCGATGGCCGCGCCGAGCGAGTCGAGGACTTCCCCGTGCCTGTCGTTCCCCATACGGACGGACCCTAGCCTTCTGATTCGATTAAGTACTACTTCTTCTTGATTAAGTAGTACTTTTGGGTTTGACTCCACCGACTACGACGAAGTGGGAGGCTCGAAATGACCGTCATCGTGGTGATGGGCGTGTCCGGTTCGGGCAAGACGACGGTCGGCACGGCGCTGGCCGAGCAGCTGGACGTCGACTACGCCGAGGCCGACACGTTCCACCCCCGGGCCAACATCGCCAAGATGAGCTCTGGGGTCCCGCTGACCGACGAGGACCGCTGGCCCTGGCTGGAGTCGATCGCCGGCTGGATCCGCGACCATCAGGAGTCCGGCGGGGTCGTGACGTCGTCGGCGCTGAAGCACACCTACCGCGACGTTCTGCGCAGCGGCGGGAACGTCTGGGTCCTGCATCTGCACGGCGACCGCGAGGTCCTCGCCGAGCGGATGAAGACCCGGTCCGGTCACTTCATGCCACCGTCTCTTTTGGACTCTCAGCTGGCCGACCTGGAACCCTTGCTGCCGGGCGAATCCGGGATGATCGCGAATATCACCCGGACGCCGGAAGACATCGTCGCCGCCGCGCTCGCCGCGTTCGGGGCCCGGAAATGACCGCGCTCGCCGCCGGTTGGACCGGCCACGACACCCGCCTGATCGGTGCGACCCTGGTCGCCATCGCCCTGATCGTCGTGCTGATCACCAAGGCGAAACTCCACCCCCTCCTGGCGCTGATCCTCGGCTCCGGGCTGCTCGGCCTGGCCGCCGGGATGCCGGTGGACAAGCTGATCAAGAGCTTCGGCACGGGCGTCGGCACGACGGTCGCCTCCGTCGGCGTCCTGATCGCGCTCGGCGCGATGCTCGGCAAGCTCCTGGCCGACTCCGGTGGCGCGGAACAGATCGTGGACACCATCCTGGCGAAGGCGGGCAAGCGCACGCTGCCGTGGGCGATGGCGTTGGTGGCCGCCCTGATCGGGCTGCCGATGTTCTTCGAGATCGGCCTCGTCATGCTGATCCCCGTGGTCCTGCTGGTCGCCAAGCGCAGCGGCCGCCCGCTGATGCTGCTCGGCATTCCCGCGCTGGCCGGGCTTTCCGTGCTGCACGGCCTCGTCCCGCCGCACCCAGGCCCGCTCGCCGCCGCCGGAGCGCTCAACGCCAACGTCGGCCTCACGCTCGCACTGGGCCTGCTCGTCGGGATCCCGACACTGATCATCGCCGGACCACTGTTCGGCCGCCTGGCCGCGCGAATGGTGCCCGACGCGGCGCCGCCCGCCCGGCTGATCCCCGAGGCCGAAGAGAAGCACGAACACCGGCCGAGCTTCCGCGCGACACTGTCCACAGTGCTCCTCCCGGTGGTCCTCATGCTGGGCAAGGCGCTCGCGGACATCTTGCTGGGCAAGGAAAACGAGGCCCGCCGGATCCTCGACTTCATCGGCGACCCGCTGGTCGCGCTGCTCGCTGCCGTCCTCGTTGGAATGTTCACCCTGGGCAAGGCCGCCGGGTTCGACCGCGCGCGCCTGTCCGGCACGATCTCCGAGGCCCTCCCGCCGATCGCCGGGATCCTGCTGATCGTGGGCGCGGGCGGCGGCTTCAAGCAGACGCTGGTCGACGCCGGGGTCGGCGACGTGATCACCGGCCTGGCCACCGGGGCCAGCCTCTCGCCCCTGCTGCTCGGCTGGCTGGTCGCGGTCGCGATCCGCCTGGCCACCGGCTCGGCCACGGTCGCGACGGTGTCCGCAGCGGGCATCGTCGCCCCGCTCGCCGCGACCCTCGACCCCACGCACGGCGCCCTACTGGTCTTGGCGATCGGCGCGGGCTCGCTGTTCTTCTCGCACGTCAACGACGCCGGGTTCTGGCTGGTCAAAGAGTACTTCGGCCTCACCGTCGGTCAGACCCTCAAGACGTGGTCCCTGATGGAGACCGTCATCTCGGTGGTCGCGATCGCCCTCATCCTCCCCCTCGGCGCACTGCTCTAACTGTCCCTGAATGCCACTGCTATTCCTGAGGCCCGTCGCCTCGTCGGCGACGGGCCTAACGGCGTTTAACGCCGTCATGGTGTCCTTCAGGGACCTCCGGACAAGTGCCCGTTGACATGTGACCTTTTGGTCACCTATTCTTGTCGAGTGCCCGACGACGACCTGGTGTTCAAAGCACTGGCCGACCCCACCCGTCGGTTCCTGCTCGACCAGCTCTTCGCGCGTGACGGCCGCACGCTCACCGAGTTGGAGTCCGAAGTGGAGATGACGCGCTTCGGCGTGATGAAGCACCTGCGCCTGCTCGAAGAGGCCGGGCTGGTCATCTCACGCAAGGAAGGCCGGGAAAAGCGTCACTTCCTGAACCCCGTGCCGATCCGCCAGATCCACGACCGCTGGATCGACAAGTACACCGAGCGCCACACGTCGGCGCTGCTCGACCTCAAAGCCGAACTCGAAGCCGAACTTCAAGCGAAGGAGCCACCCCCATGAGCGAGACCCTGCAGGTCTATCGCGTGTACATCAAGGCCACCCCGCAGGCGATCTGGGACGCCATCACCAAGCCCGAGTGGACCGCCAAATACGGCTACACCGGCAAGGCCGACTTCGACCTGCGCCCCGGCGGCAAGCACGTCACCAGGCCGACCCAGGACTACATCGACGCCGGCGTGACCGGCGACGTCGTCGACGGCGAGGTCATCGAGGCAGACCCGCCCCGCAAGCTGGTCCTCACCTGGCGGATGCTGATGGACCCCACGATGGCGGCCGAGGGCTTCACAAAGCTCACCTACGACATCGAGGAGACCAAGACGGCAGGCACCCGGCTGACGGTCACCCACGACCTCACCGGCGCCCCCACCCTGGCCGCCATTGTCAGCGGCGAGATGGAGAACATCGACGCGGGCCCCGGCGACAACGCGGGCGGCGGCTGGAACTGGATCCTCTCGGACCTCAAGTCCCTCCTCGAGACCGGCGACGCCATCGCCACGCACTGATCAACGGTCCCTGAAGGCCACTGCTATCCCTCAGGCCCGTCGCCTCGTCGGCGACGGGCCTGACGGCGTTTAACGCCGTCATGGTGGCCTTCAGGGACAGTCAGACTCGCTGGGTGGAGGCGCGCAGGAGGGCTTTCGCGGCGCCGGTCGCGCCGACGGTGTCCAGGCCGAAGAGCGCCGCACCGACCACCGGGTCGACGTCGGTCACGCGGACCACCGCCCGCGGCGCGACTTTCAGGCACCGTCGCTCGATCTCACCGATCACCTGCGGTTCGACGCCGGTGAGCACGCCGCCGCCGAGGATGATCTCGGGCGCCTCGGTGGTGAGCCCCAGCTTCCGCAGGATGACGGCCACCAGCAGACTCACCTCCTCGACGAACCGGGTGACGACGTCCCCCGCCACCTCGTCGCCCGCCGCGGCGACCCGGAACAGCAGCGGGCACAGCCCGTGGATCGACGACGTCGCCAGCTCCTCGAAATGCAGGCGCCGCACGACATCCACCACGGTGTCCGCGCCGAAGTGCCCGGCCACCGCCTCCCGCAACGCAGTCCCCGGACCACGCCCGTCCTCGGCCCGCACAGCCCACCACAGTGCCTCCTCGCCGAGCCGGAAACCGCCGCCCCAGTCGCCGGAAATCTTTCCCAGCGCGGGGAAACGGTGTTCCGAGCCGTCCGGCCCGATGCCCGCGCCGTTGATCCCGGCACCGCACACGACCGCGACCCCGATCCCGTCCTGAGTCCCCGCCCGCAGCAGCGCAAGCGTGTCGTTGCCAACGGTCAGCGTGTCGCTCCACCCACGCGCGAACAGCGCCGCGTGCAGGGCCTCTTCCTCACGAGCGAAATCCAGCCCCGCGAGGTACGCCGAAGTGTGCACGCCGAACGGCCTCTCCCGCGGCAGCCCTGCCGAGTCCAGTGCGTTCAGCACCAACCCTTCCAGCGCCTCGACACAGGCGGGCACCCCGATGTTCTGCGGCGAAGCGCCCGGCCCGCGCGACTTCCCGAGCACCCGGCCCTCGCGCGACACCACCAAGACGTCCGTTTTGCTGTTGCCGCCATCGATCGCGACAACGAGGTCGCGGAAGTCCACACCGCTCATGCGCGTGCCCAGGGCAAGAACTCGTGGTTGATCTGGACGAGCGTGTCCGCGAGCTGCTCCGCGTAGGCGTACTGCCCGACCAGCGGATGCGCGAGCAGCGCGTCGGCCACCCGGTCCCGCCCGCCCTTGACCGCGGCTTCCAGCGCCAGGTTCTCGTACGCCGTGACCGCCGAGATGAGCCCGGAGAATCGCGGCTCGACCGCGCGCACCGGCAACGGCACCGCACCATTACCGTCCACAGTGGACGGAACCTCGATGACGGCGTCATCCGGCAGAAACGGCATCGTGCCGTTGTTCCGGACGTTCACGACGTGCTCTTCGGCGGGCCCGCCGCTGGTCAACGCGTGGACCAGCTGGACGGCGGCTTCGGAATAGTAAGCGCCACCACGCTTTTCGAGCTGCTCGGGCTTGGTGTTCACCTCAGGATCGAGGTACACCTTGAGCAACTCCTCCTCGACATCGCTGACGACGTCCGCGCGCGGCCGCTCGGTCCGCTGCTTCACGACCTGCGCGTCGTGCGAGTAGTAGTACTTCAGATACGAAGACGGCACGACGTTCATCCGCCGCATCCACCAAGTCGGCGCCGTGACGCGCTCGCCGATCAGCTCGGCGTGCTGCTCCAGGAGCTCGGGCAGGCGGTCGACGCCGTTGACGTACACGCCGCGTTCCCAGCTGAGGTGGTTGAGGCCGGTGTGCTCCAGCTTGACCTCGTCGACCCCGGCGCCGAGCAGTTTCGCGAACGTGCGCTGCAGGTCGATCGCGACGTTGCACAGCCCGACGGCCCGGTGCCCCTCGTTCAGCAGCGCCCGCGTGACAATGCCGACGGGGTTGGTGAAGTTGACGATCCACGTGTCGTCCCCAGCGATTTTGCGCACGCGCTCAGCGATGTCGAGCACCACCGGCACGGTCCGCAACGCCTTCGCGAGACCGCCCGCGCCGGTGGTTTCCTGGCCGACACAACCACAAGCATGCGGGAACGTCTCATCCGAACGCCGCGCCAGCTGCCCGCCGACGCGCAGCTGGATCAGCACCGCGGACGCGCCATCGACGCCCTCTTCGAGATTCCCCGTGGTACTCACCTTCGCCGGGTGACCGGCGTGGTCCAGCAGCCGCTGACTGAAGTCGCCGACCGCGGAAACACGGTAGGCGTCCGGGTCCACCAGTACGATCTCGTCAACGTCCAAAGTGGACCGCCGCCCGGCGATGCCGTCGATCAGCTCCGGGGTGTAGGTCGAACCGCCACCGACAACTGTCAGCTTCATCCCTTGACTCCTGTGAATGTGATGCCCTTGACGAAGGACTTCTGCGCGAAGACGAACAGCACGATGACCGGGGCCATGATCAGCGCGGTGGCCGCCATGGTCAGGTTCCACTCGACGTGGTGCATCCCGCGGAACGACGCGATGGCCAGCGAGAGCGGCCAGTGGTCCTGGTTCTCACCGGTGTAGAGCAGCGGGCCGAAGTAGTCGTTCCAGGTGAACAGGAAACAGAACATCCCGGTCGCCGCGATCCCCGGTTTGGCCATCGGGATCAGCACCCGGATCATCGCCTGGAACTCGTTGCAGCCGTCGATCTTCGCCGCTTCGATGTAGTCCTTCGGAATGGTGAGGAAGAACTGCCGCAGCAGGAAGATCGAGAACGCGTCGAAGAAGAAGTACGGCGCGATGAGCGGCACCAGCGTGCCGGTGAACCCGAGCCGGACCCACAGGTCGTACAGCGGGACGATGGTGACCTGCGGGGGCAGCATCATCGCGGAGACCGTGAGCAGGAAGAACAGGTTCTGCCCGCGCCACTTCAGTTTCGACAGCGCGTACGCCGCCGGGATCGCCGAAAGCAACGCGCCGACCGTGGCCAGCAGCGAGTAAATGAGACTGTTGCCGAAGTACTCCAGCAGCGGCGCCTTCTTGAACACCTCGACGAAGTTCTCGAAATGCCATTCGGACGGCCACAGGCTCGACGACATCGCCTGGTCGCTCTTCATCACCGCGGTGAGCACGACGAACACGATCGGCAGCACGAACACGATGCCGAGCGCGATGCCGACCGCGTGCGTCGCGATCCAGTACAACCGTTTGTCCCAGTTCCGCCTGGCCCGCGCGCGGGGCGGCAGCGAAGCCTGCTTCGGCCGCGCTGTGCCGGAAATCGTGATCATCCGCCCTCCTGTGTCTTGCGGGACACCCGCACCCGGACGGGCGGACGAGCGGCGCTTCGCGATTGTGAGCTCATCCGCCCTCCTGTGTCTTGCGGGACACCCGCACCCGGACGGGCGGACGAGCGGCGCTTCGCGATTGTGAGCTCATCCGCCCTCCTCCTGATGTGCGGTCTTACGGAGCTGTCGCACGAGAATCATCGTGAAACCAGCCGAAACGATGAACAGCAGCACGGCCATCGCGGCCGCGTAACCCATGTTGAAGTACCGGAAACCCTGGACGTACAACCACACCGGATACGTCAGCGTCGAGTTCTGTGGCGCACCGATGTACTTGGTGTTGCCCGCGACGTCCGCGGAACCGGCCGCGGCGGAACCGGCGACCACCGCCTGCGTGAAGAACTGCAGCGCGAAGATGATCGAGTTGACCACCCCGAACAGCAGCACCGGCGAGATCGACGGCAGCGTGATGTGCCAGAACCGGCGGATCGGCCCGGCGCCGTCCAGTTGCGCCGCTTCGTGCAGTTCCGTCGGCACGTCGAGCAGCGCGGCCAGGATGATGATCATCAGCTCGCCCGAGCCCCACATCACCAGCAGGGTCAGCGCGGGCTTCGACATGCTGGGGTCGTTGAACCACAGCCCGCCGTCGACCCCGATGAGCTTCAAGAACCTGTTGACCGGACCGAATTCCGGGTTGAACAGGAACACGAACGCCAGCGTCGCCGCCGCGGGCGGAGCGAGGGCGGGCAGGTAGCAGAGCGTGCGGATCAGGCCCACGCCCGCCTTGAGCCGCGAGATCACCGACGCCACGCCGAGCGAGAACGCCACCCGGCAGATCGTCAGCACGATGACCAGCCACAGCGTGTTGTACGCCGCCGTGCCGACCAGCGGTTCGCTGGAGAACATCCGGACGTAGTTGTCGAACCCGATCCATTGTGGAGGGTTGATCAGGTCATACTTCGTGAAGGAGTAGTAGACCGTCGCGATCAGCGGGTACCCGAAAAAGATCAGGAACCCGAGCGTCGCTGGCGCGATGAAGTAGAAGACCGTACGACGGCGCTTGGCCGTCCGGGCCCCCGCCCGCACCTTCGCGGGTGCGGACGGGGGCTTCTCCAGCGTGGTGGTCACCGTGCTCAGCCACCGCCCTTTTGGGCCAGCGCGTCGTTGATCTGCGCGTCGACTGCCTTGAGCCCGGCGGTCAGGTCCGGCACGGACCCGGCCTGCCACTTTTCGGCGAAGTCGTTGACGGCCTTGAGGTGCGCGTCACCGATCGCCGTCGACGGGTTCGGCAGCAGCTTGCCGCCGCCGTACATGTCCAGGAACGTCTTGAACTGCGGGTTGACCTCGAGCTTCGGGTCGGACAGCGACGCGATCGTGCTGGGCACGTTCTTGAGGCCGTTCGCCAGCTCGACGAGGGTGTCGGTGTCCAGCGACATCTGCTTGATCAGTTCCCAGGACGCGCCCGGGTTCTTGGCGCCCTTGGGGATGGCGATGATCGTGCCGGTGGTGAACCCGCCGCCGTACCGGTCGGGCTTGGAGTCGGCCACAGGCGGCGGCGCGGTGCCGAACTTGACATCCGGCGCCTGGTCCTTGAGGAACGCGGTGCGGTATTCGCCGTCGATCATCATCGCGATCTTGCCGCGATGGAAGCCGTGGTCCGCGGAGTACTCGTCGCCGAGGCCGGACTTGAACTTCTCGATCTTGTCGTGACCGTAGAAGTCGATGAGCTTCTTCTGGAAGTCGAACATCTCCTTCCATTCGGGACTGTCGGCCAGCTGCGACTTGCCGTCCGGGCCGATCCAGGTCGCGCCCCAGTTCGGCGCCCACATCTCGGCTTTGTTGGAGTAGAAGGGCATCGACGGCATGAACCCGGCGACCTTGATCGAACCGTCCGGGTTGAACTGGGTCAGCTTCTTCGCGTAGTCGAGCAGCTGGGTCGTTGTCTTCGGCGGCGCGGAAAGCCCCGCGGCCGTGAGCATGTCGGTGTTGTAATAGAAGCCGTAGACGTCCGAGAGCATCGGCATGGCACAGCGCTTGCCTTGGTACGTGGTGTAGTCGCGCACCGCCTGCGGGATCACGTTGACGTCGATCTTGTCGCGGTCGAGGTACGGCTTGAGGTCCTGGAAGGTGCCATTGGAGCACCAGAGGCCGAGGTTGTCGGTGAAGAAGGAGATCGCGACGTCCGGCGGGTTCCCGCTGCGGATCGACTGGGTCAGCTTGTCGTCGTCCTGATTGCCTTCGTGCTTGATCTCGATGTTGGGGTACTTGGCCTTGAGCTTGTTGAGGCCCTTGGTGACGATGTCGTATTCACGCGAGGTGAACTTGCTGTAGACGGTCAGCGTGAGCTTCGCGTCCTCATGTGGAGCAGCGGCCGCGGCGTCACCGGTTCCCCCGCCGCTGGGGGCCGCGGCGCCGGAACAGGCGGACAGCAGGGCTGCTGTCGCCGCCATACAGAGCACGAGCGAGCCGCGCCAACGGCGGCCGGTCCTGCGTATCTGGGTCGTGGAGCTCATGACCCTCCTCCTAATCGGATTGGGCAGGGGACTGTGGAACGGATGGAAAACCAGGGACGGGGTCGGGCCTGCGTTTGTTCGGCAGCGCGCGCGTGGTCACGCCGAACACGTCCTCGCGCGCGGTGGCGAGCGCGGACTGCAGGGCACCGGCGCGGACAGCGTTGCCCTGTACGGAAGCGACGCCGACCGGGGTGCGGGGGACGGAGATCTCGTGCAGCCGAGCGGCCACGAGCTGAGCGAACGACTCGCCACCGGCGCGACTGGTGTCACCGCAGAGCAGAACGAGTTCCGGGTCGACAACGGCGACAAGGCCAGCCACCCCGCCCGCGACACGGCGGGCGAGGTCGTCGAGGAATTCTGCGGAATTCTGTTGCTGTGCAAGGGAAACAGCGTCCCACCCGGTGTCGGCGATGATCCCGTGCGCGGCAGCCAGCCGGACGATGGCCGGCGAGGCGACGAGGTCACCGAACCGCGTACCGGCCCGTGGTGGCTGCTCGCCGGTGTACTTCGAGGCCGGATCGGGCACGCGCATCCAGTCGATCTCGCCGCCACCGCCGGTCGCGCCGCGCAGCAGCCGACGTCCGACGACCACGGCGCCACCGACGCCCTCACTGAGCCAGACCATGACGAAGTCGTCGAGCCCGGCGGCCCGCCCGGCGGTCATCTCCTCGATGGCGACCAGGTTGACGTCGTTCTCAAGCGTGACGTCGACCCCGAGCTCGGCGCTGAGCCGTCCTGGCACGTCGAAACCCAGCCAGCCCGGGATGTGCGGCGCGGAGGACAGCAACCCGGTCCGCGGATCGAACGCCCCCTGCGCGCCGATGACGACATTGCGCAGGTCGGACATGGTGAGCCCGGCGGCGAGGGTGACCCGCTCCAGCGCGGCGCCGAACGTCCCCACGACGTCGGCACCGGCGTGGACGGGCAGCGGCACGCGGTGTTCGGCGAGCACGCTGCCCGCGACATCGGCGACGACGAAATCGGCCTCGTGCGGCGTGAGATCCACGGCGGCTACGTACGCCAGCGAGCCGTTGACCTGCCACAACTGCGCGCGCGGCCCCCGGGAGCCACCGCGGACCCCGGCCTTGCCGACGACGTTCTCCTGCTCCAAACGGGTGAGCAGCTGAGCGGTGGCCGGCTTGGACAGCCCGATGGCGAGCTCCAGCTCCGAGCGCGTCAGCGCCCCCTCCCGCAGGAGGGCTTCGACGGCGGCGCGATCGTTGATCTCGCGCAGCATTCGCGGACTACCGGCTCGCACTTACCCACACTCCGACTTAATTAGGATACTTTACAGACGGTTTCCGGCGACTGTAGTGAGCGCGGCCACAGCCGTCAACGCCGCGGGGAAACAGCCAGGTAACGCTTCGCCCCATGACAAGATCGAACGATTCACCGGCGACACGACGTGCGAGACGGTGTTTCACCAGCTCCTGGCCCTGGATCACTCCCGCCAGGAGCCCTGGGGACCACTGCACGGCGTCGCGGTGGGGACTTACTTTCTGCAGCATCCCAGCGGGCAGAAACCAGCGGCGTTGCGGCCGCAGTGGTCCCTGGTGCAGGCCTATCTGGGCGGCGGTCTACTCCGGATCGAGGCGATGAATCGGCGCGTACGGCGTCTCAGAAGGCGTCCGGAAACTGATGTCTTGGCGTCCAGTTTGGTGCCCAGGGCCGCGTGACTGACGGGGACTTTCACGCGGTCTGTTCTGGTGAAGGGGACTTTTGCAAGGTTGAGTCGAGGGAAGTCCCCTTCAGTCGCCACCGCAGGTTTGCCGTGTGCCCTGATGGGAGCCTTCACGGCGTTTAACGCTGTCATGGTGGCCTTCAGGGGCACGCATGAAACGGTCGTGGCGGTATGAAACGGGCGAATGGGTAGACTTTTCGTCCTTTGTGGAGGGTAGGCGGCTTCGCAGGACAGGCGCCCGAGGCTTCGAGCGGCGGCTGCTGCGACAGTTCTCAGACGCGTTCTCAACGCGCACAGCGGCAGCGGCCGGAAGCCGGAGGCGGAGGACTACGGCGACGCGCCGCCGCTACCGTCGGCAACGCCGACGGTCTATGAAGTGACGATCGGTGACGTCGCGGTCGACGGCACGTTCCCCGCGGAGGGCTATGCGGAGCGGGTGCGGGCGTGGGTGTCGGCGACGGTCGAGGCGAGGAACGCGGCCCAGGACTGAAGCCCTCAGGCGTCGACGACGCCACGTTCGAGCAGGAGGTCGGCGTGGTCGGCCGCGGCTCGGCCCGCATGCCAGCCCGCGCCGTTGCTGACCGACGCCGCCCGCTCGACGGTGTGACTGAACATCGCCTGGAATGTCTCGTCGACCACCCGGGAACGATCGGCCAGCACCGGCAGCAACCGCGCGTCTTCAACCGGGTCGTGCGCGCGCACCCCGGCTTCGCCGAGTCGTTCACCGATGCGGACCGCGTAGGCGACGAGGAAGGACTGCCGGAAGGACCGGGTGCGCGACGTTCCGGTTCTGGTGGTGTGACTGCCTTCGGCGACCATCGCACGGGTGGCCTGCACCAGCAGCGAAGTGGCCAGCAGTTCGGTGATCTCCAGGTCCGTTTCCTCGCCGACCAGCGCGGCGAAGCCCAGCTTGGAATAGAACACCGACCGGCACCGGTTCGCCTCGGCGATCGCGGCGACCAGGTGCGACTTGGCTTCGACATACGGGGCGTCCAGCCACAAACGGATCGAGCCAGCCGTCTGTTTCCGGTGGGTGTCCGCGTCGAGCAGGGCCCGCTCGAAGGCGTACCGGTTCATCAGTTCCTGCGCTTTGGCCGAGAGCGCCTCGGCCTCCTCGGGGAACTGCGTCGACTCCGCCTTGGCCAGCAGACCCCGGACACGCGCCAGTACCTTCTGATCGACCCCACTCGCCTGTCCGGCGGTTCCGGCAGAAGCCGAACCGGGCGGCGCCAAAATGCGCGGGAGCTCCGGCAGTGTCATCAGCATCGCGAGCATCTTGACCGTGGCCAGCAGCGCCCGCTCGAGGTCCGCGCCCGCCCGCTCGGCCCACTGCAGCAGGTGCGGACGGTCGCGCTTCCACCAGACTTCGGCGCCCAGCCCACGCACCTGCGCCGCCCACCGCTCGTGCA
Source organism: Amycolatopsis sp. H20-H5 (assembly GCF_035828755.1). Taxonomy (NCBI): domain Bacteria; kingdom Bacillati; phylum Actinomycetota; class Actinomycetes; order Pseudonocardiales; family Pseudonocardiaceae; genus Amycolatopsis; species Amycolatopsis sp. H20-H5. The sequence continues at coordinate 28,998 of NZ_JAYMZS010000053.1, forward strand.
CGGTGGCCGCCGCGTGTTTCGCCGTGTCCGCGGCGATGCCGTCGACCAGCAGGTTCGTCGCGACGTCGTCGGCGTTCCGCCGGACGTGCTCCCAGACGTCGGAGGGCGTCCAGCCCGATCGCCACAGTCGCTCGAGGACAGTCACCAGCGCGATCCCGGCGCCGGTGGCGACAGCGCGGGCCTCGGCGACGAACCGGCCGGTGGTGAAGACCGTCGCGAAGTCCGCGGCGGCGGAGGTGTTGCCAGCACCATGGCCCCAGGCCGCGTGCGTCATTTCGTTCGCCACCACCTCGGGCGGCAACGGCGGCAGCGTCCCGAAGTCGGCGGGCTCCGCGAAGAACCCGTTCCGCGGCTCGGTCGGCCCTTTGCTCTGACGGACGCGCTTCTTCGCCGCCCGCTTTTCGCGATTCCGCTTGCCCACGCCAGTCCTTCCGTTACGCCGAAACCAGTGTCGTGCCGCTGCCGGTCAACCGGCGGTACACGATTCGCCTGCCGAGCGCGGTGAGGCGCACCCGGGCAGGGGAGTCAACGGGCGCGAGCTCGACAGCGCCGTGTTCCGCCAACACGGAGAGTCCGTTCAGCAGCAGCGGCAGGACGACCGGCTCCATGCCGTCGACAAAGAGGTCGAGCGGGCCGGGCCCGCGTTCCGCGAGCACTTCGGAGACGATGTCGCGAATGTCGTCGAACTCCCCGCTGGACTGCCGGTGGTACAGATTGCCGAGAAAGTGGGGAACCCACGGTTCAGCCGCGGCCGCGACGGTCACCAGGTAGTCGACCAGACCGTCGTGCACCTCGTCCCACAAAGCGAGGGCCGCGGCGGGCTCTGCGTCGCCGCTGAGCGCGGCCTGCACGCGGGCCAGCCCAGATCCGGCGATCACGCGGGTGCGACGCAAACTGAGCACATCGAGGTCAAGGGCCAGCGCCCAGAGCGTCGCCACCGCCGGCAGCTCCCCAAGCTGCCGGACCGGGAGATCGGCCAGACCGAGCGCGGGCACCAGTGTCAGGAGTTCCTTGCGAACCGGTTCACCGCGCCGATCCACCGGGCGGCCTCGCGCACCCGCCCACTCGCCGAACCCGAGCAAGACACGCAGCGTCCGGCTTTCCACCACCGCGCGCGACAACTCGGCGTCCGAAGGAAGCTCAGCCAGGGGCGGCGTCACGCGATCCGCGCAGCCGCAGTCACATTCTTCTTCGAGATCCGGCCACACCAGGCTCTTGTCGGGCGACTCCGCCGGATCCACCAACGCCACCCCGCCGCCGTGCACGAGCAGCCGCGCGATGCCGTACATCGGCTCGGCGTCGATCAAGTCCCGCAGCACAGGACGGCGTCCTTCGGCGTCCAGCGCGCTGAAGCGTTCGGCCCACCGGTCGATCTCGGCCGGGTCGGCGTCGAAACTCAGCCCGTCGGCGGCGATCGCGGTCCACACCCGCTTGGCGAGCCGATGGCGAGAAGGGTCGGCCATCGCCTCGTCGAACCCGGCCTCGGCGCGATCCAGCTCTGTGCGCAACGTGGCGACCCTGGTGGATCCCGGGTGCAGCCGCTCGGTGTCGTCGAGGAAACGCAGGAAGTCCCGAAGCGTGTCCACCGCGTGCTCGGCCAAGTCCCAGCCGTCGGCCTGACGGGGCGCCAGATTGTCCATCAGCAACCGGTGCAAGTCACCACTGCGCCAGAGCGTGGCATCCGGCTGGCCCAGGTACTCGGCGCGGCCTTGCAGCATGATCTGGACCCGGCCTCGCCAGACCTCGGCTGCCTCGGCGTCCACTGGCAAGAGCCCGTGCTGGGCCGCCCATTCTTCGAACGCGTGCCTTACCCGCAGGTTCGCTCCTTGTCCTACCACGCGCAAAGAGTAACGAACCGGCTACGCCCCTAGCGGACCGACCTCAGGAGAGCTCGCCAGGAGTCGGCCGGAATCACGAGATGTCCGCTCGCGCGCGCCTTGGTGTCCCGGAGTCCGACAGTTCCGGGCGCCAGGGCGACCTCGACACACGCGTTGCTGTCACTACTCGCCGCGCTCTTCTTCCACTCGCAGCGGGCGGGGTTCACGAGGGGCACTCCGGTGTTCGGCGACAAGGGCCGTCAGCAGCTCGGCCGACCTCTCGAAGGATAGCGCCATCGCAGCCAGTTTCGACCAAGCCTCTCGATAGACGCGGACCTCCGCCGCGTCTTCCACATAGATGCCGCCGGTGAGATTCTCCAAGGCCACGCAGCTGTAGCCGTCGGCCAACGTGAAGATGTGGAACGGCGCGCCGAGCGCGGGGTGGCAGCCGACCTCGGCGGGCAGCACTTGGATCGAAACATGCTGGCTGCCAGCGATTTCGAGGAGCTGGTGAATCTGTTCGACCATCACCTCCGGACCACCGATCGTCCGCCGCAGCGCCGGTTCATCGATGATCGCCCAGAATTCCAGCGCGCCCGCCGCGATATGCCGCTGCCGAGCCATCCGAACCTCGACGCGCTGCGCGATTGCCGCATCCGGCTCGCGAGGAAAACCGTGCCGAATCAGCTCCCGCGCGTAGGCCTCGGTCTGGAGCGGGCCAGGCACGACATCGATGGTGAAGCTGTACTTGCTGTCAGCATCCGCCTCAAGCTCGAACAGACTCGTCGTCCGCCCAAGCACGCTGTCCGGATACGAGTGCCACCAGTCGCGCCGCTTGGCGTGCCGCGCAAGCTTGACCAGCTCGTTGGCGACGTCCTCCCCGACCCCGAGCGCCTGACAGAGCTCATAGGTGTCGTCACCACTGATGCTGATCTGCGCAGCCTCAATCCGCGACAGCTTGGCCTGCGAAAACCCGGCGAGCTTGGCCGTCTCGGTGATGGACAGGCTGGTCTGCTCACGTAGCTCCTGCAAAGCACGAGCGAGCCTCCGTCGCCGCAACGAGGCAGCAGCCATCACGTACTCCATTCGAGTAGACCAAGCATGAACCCCATTGTGCATACATGCACATCATGGTTCCGTGACGTGAAGCATACAGACAACCACGCAAAGTTATCGAGGCGACATGACCGCACCCGGCCAATGGATGGCCACCGACCCGGGCACCCACCACCCCGAGCGCCACTACGTCTCCCCCGGCGCCATCCCCTGGCACGCCCCCGACGGCTGGCTGATGGGCCACGTCTCAGACTGCGGCGTCCGCTGCATCGCCGCCGACACCCACTACCTCGCCAACCTCACACCCTGCCCGTCCTGCGCGACAGGCCATCCGTCATGACTCCCGAAGACCGCGAACTCGTCAACCGCATGAGCGAACTCGCCAAAGCCCTCATCGCGGGCGGAATCATCCGCCTCCACCGCGAACGCAACCCCGACCAGCTCGCCGAAGACCTCCGCGACCTCGGCCTCGAATTCACCGACCTCGGCACCGCCCTGACCACCCGCGTATCCGAACTCGACGGAACACCTCAGCCCCACTGGCATCCCCACAACTGCAGCATCTGTACCAAAACCCTCTCACCAGGCACCCTGGCCCTGCGCCTTTTCACCGCCCGCTACACCCCACGCAACCCCGGCCCGGAATGGACGATGACAGCCGACTGGACCCTCCCGGCCCCCTCCACAATCACCCTGTGCGAACCCTGCTGGAACACCCTCCCCTGCCGCATCCCCAAGTGCTGACCCGAAAGAGCAAGACCGCACTATCCGTTCGCGACAGACAACCCGCATTCCGCTGAAATCTCGTTCGCAAAAGGGTGACGCGCGCGATCACCCTGTGTGGCCAACCACACCGCACCTCCCCGAGGGAACCAGACACCCCCGGTGCACATCTGACATACTACGAGTCAGAATCAAAGCGCGGGGAGGCGCAACGATGCCAGAAGGTGTGGAACGGGTCAGACACGTAGCGAGCAACTTCATGGGACCGCTCGTACCCGGCTACAAATACCTCTACGACCTGCCACCCGCAGAGGTAGCCAAGCAAACCGCCGACGAACAAGCCAAGGCCGACACGGCCATGGACACCGGCGGCGGAGGCTACAAATTCGACCCAGCCACCGCCGACGCGGTCATCAAGGACCTCAACGAGTTGCTGGACTGGATCGGCAATGAGCAACGGCCACACGCCGACAAATTGACTCAGCTCAAACCTATGGGTGACGAAGTCGCCAGCTCGAATTATGTGCAAGACGCGAACGCTGCGGGAAAGACCTACAACAACTATCTCCTCAGCGTGACCAACGAGCTGAAGCGGCAGCGGGACGCGATCACCACGGCGCGCGATGCCTACATAGCGCAGGACCATCATTCGGCCAGCTCGTTGAAAGGCAAGAACACCTGACATGCCAATCCGCAAAGCTGCTGCACTGCTCCCCCTGGCCGCATTGAGTGTCCTCTTTGCTGGCTGCTCCGGCAAAGGCGCTACCCCCACATCCACGCCGTCAGTGTCTCCCCAGCCTCCGACCGCGTCGAAGGTCAACGAGCACGCTGTACCTCAAGCGCTCGAGACAAAGTCATTCGAGGCAGCTCCCTGCAGTGCCCCGTCGCCCGAACAGGTCGCCGGGCTCGGCGCCCCGCTCAAAAGTGCAACTCCGCGAACCGATCCGGAGGGGCCGGGATGCTCCATCCGCTTCGCAACCGACAATCCAAACTCGGTTGTTGGCACGATATTCACATCTGATCATTCCGGCATGTCTGGCCTGTACGAGAAGCAACAGCAAGGTGGCTTCACAGACTTCAAGCCGTTTACAGTGTCCGGCTATCCTGGTGCCGTTTTCGCCAACGTGAGTACGTCTGATCCAGCGCATTGCTCGCTGGCTGTCGGGCTACGTGACGATCTCACCTATTCCGTCAGCGTATCTCTCGATTCGGCGACTACTCCTCTTGGCGACCCCTGCGCGCTGGGCAAGAAAGTTGCGGGATTTGTGGTGGAGTATCTCAAGAAGGCGCAGAACTGATGCCTGACAGGTACACGGGCGCAGACCTCTATGACCGGATGCACCGCGTCCCCGGCAATGCCTCGACGCTGAACAGCGCCAAGCAGGCGGCCGACGCGCTCAAGAGCGGGCACACCAAGTTGGCGGACCGGATCCGCGCCATCCAGACCAAGCTTGACTGCACCTGGTCGGGTGATACCTCCGCCAAGACACAGGCCGACCGGAAGGCAGCAGCAAGGCGGCTTCACCGATTCGCAAAAGGGTGACGCGCGCGATCACCCTGTGTGGCCAACCACACCGCACCTCCCCGAGGGAACCAGACACCCCCGGTGCACATCTGACATACTACGAGTCAGAATCAAAGCGCGGGGAGGCGCAACG
>NZ_JAYMZS010000053.1:34348-49199 GCF_035828755.1 Amycolatopsis sp. H20-H5
GAAGGTGTGGAACGGGTCAGACACGTAGCGAGCAACTTCATGGGACCGCTCGTACCCGGCTACAAATACCTCTACGACCTGCCACCCGCAGAGGTAGCCAAGCAAACCGCCGACGAACAAGCCAAGGTCAACGCGGCCATGGACACCGGCGGCGGAGGCTACAAATTCGACCCAGCCACCGCCGACGCGGTCATCAAGGACCTCAACGAGTTGCTCGGCTGGATCAGCAAAGAGCACCAACAACACGCCAGGCAGCTCGCCTCGATCAAGCCGATGGGTGATGAGGTAGCCAGCGCGAATTATGTCCAGGACGCAAACGCCGCAGGACAGTCCTACGGCAACTACCTGAACAGCGTGATCGCCGAGTTAACACGTCAGCTGGAAGCCGTCAAGACAGCTCGCGACACCTACCTGGCACAAGAACAGCACAACGCGAGCGCACTGAAAGGCAAGCACAGTCAAAATGCCTAAGATTCGCTTCACTCTGATCGGCGTCGCATTCGGTATCGGACTGGCGACTACTGGCTGCTCAGGAACGAGTGCGGTCAACGGCACTCCGACTGCCCCGGCCCCAAGCGCCCCGGCGAGCACTGCTCTTCCTTCCGATGGGGCCCCAGCCGTGCCCAAGGCATTGGACCCGGCGGCGCTGGAGAAGGATCCATGCAGTGCCATGACAGCTGATCAGGTGGCCAGCCTCGGCAAGCCGCAAAAGAGCACCGAGCCCGAAGTGGCCGATTCAGGTGGCCCAAAGTGCAGCTGGGACTTCGCAACTGACGGACCGTCCTCGGTGACCGGCGCCGTGTTCACTGCGGATCCTTCACGCAGTGGAATCAGCGGCCTGTACTCACAGCACAAGGTCGACGGGCTGACCAAGTTCGAACCCTTCTCAGTAGATGGCTACCCGGGCGTGGTCTACGACAATTCAACCAACGCTCTTCCAGGGCAATGTGCGGCGGCAGTAGGAATCCGAGACGACTTGACCTACACGATCAGCGTCTCACTTTATTCAGGGACCACTCCGTTCACCGATGGCTGTGAGCTCGGCAAGAAGGTGGCGGGTTTCGTGATCGAGTACCTCAAGAAAGGGCAGAACTGATGCCTGACGGGTACACGGGTGCCGATGTCTACGACCGGATGCACCGCTTCCCCGGTAACGACGCGACGCTGGACGGCGCCAGGCAGGCGGCCGACGCGCTCAAGAGCGGGCACACCGAGCTGGCCGACCGGATCCGCGCCATCCAGACCAAGCTCGACGGCACCTGGTCGGGTGATACCTCCGCCAAGGCACAGGCTGGGCTGAATCCGCTGATCCAGACGTCGACGCAGGCGGCCGCCGATCTGGAGAAGAGCGCGGGGTCGATGTCGGGGCAGCATTCGGCCTTCAGCGGCACTCGGGACAAGCTGGTAAAGATTGACGGGCCTCGGCCGGACACTGACGACCTGGCGAGCTATATGCCATGGGGTGCAAGTGATTCCGAAAAGAAGGCCGCCCAGTGGGACACGAATGACAAGAACAACAAAGAGGCCTACGGCACCTACTACGCCACCACGGACACCAACCGCAACGCCGCGGCCAAGGACTATCCGGTCCTGAACGCCGCGCCCGCGGGGATCGCGGTGGCGCCGCCGGGTGGGCCGGATTCGGTGCCGGGGTTCACCGGGGACACCCGCACAGTCGGCCGTGGTGGGAAGAGCAACAGCACTGGTGGGCGCTCGACCGACTACCACGCTGGCGGGCAGGACTCGTCCACGCAGCAGCCGGGTGGTCAGCAGCCGGGCTCGACAGTCGGGACGGCTGGGGACACCGGGCACAGTGTGCCGCCGCCCGCGTCGCACCAGACTCCGTCGAACGAGACACCGCCTGCTCCGGGGCAGCATCCCGGTGGCGGGCCGTCGGATACGACCAACACCACCGGTTACGTGCCGCCGAAGCCGCCGGTCAGCTCGGCTCCCGGATTCGGGAGTGGGCTCTTGCCGACCTTCGGGCCGGTGGGGTCCGGGGCTGACGGTGTCGGCGGGGGCAGTGGTGGGTTCGGTTCCGTCGGCGGGTTCGGGACGCCCGGTGGGGCGGGTTCCGTGAGTGGCGGTGGGACTGGCGGTGTTGGTCGCGGTGTGGCCGGGACCAGCGGCGGTGCGCCTGGTGCGGGCAACGGCAGCGGTAGTGGTGTTGTCGGTGAACGCGCCGGGGTCGCGCGGCCCGGTGGGGCTTCGGGTGGTGCTGGCGGGGCCAAGGGCGCCGGTGGGATGGGCGGCATGGGGCAGGGCGCGGGGAAGGGCAAGGGCGGCGAGGACGAAGAGCACCAGCGGAAGATCGTGCTGGAGGAGGACCCCGACGAGCTCTTCGGCGGGATTCCCGACGGTATGAAGGCGACTCCGCCGGTCATCGGCGACTGAGGTCGCGATCGTGCTGCGTGAACCGCTGGAACTGAGTCGCGAGACCTATCAGACGTTGGTGCGCCGGACGGATGCCGGCGATATCCACCCCACGCTCGTCGGGGGTGAAAAATGGTATCCGCCGGACGAGCTCGCCCAGCTGGACGGCAAGGCCGACGCCGAGCTCGAGGGTCAGGGCTGGCGGGCGCGCGACTTCGCCGAGGTGATCGCGCTGCTTCAGCGGCCGACCGTCGACTACTACTGCTGGGCGAAGATCAACGGCCATGACATCACCGTGCAGACCGCGACCCGAGGCCGGGACGCGGTGCTGGCCGTCGCCAACGAGGACATGCTCTTTCTGTATCCCAGCCGCGCCGAGACGGCCGCTTGGGATCTGGTGGCGTCGTTCCCGGACACCCCGCCGGTGCCCAAGATGCTTTCACTGACCTGCGCGCAGGGTGACTACGAGGCGGCGCTGAACGGCGACGCGCCGATGACCAGTTCCAGCAGTGCGCGGGACGCGCGGCGCGCTGCCGAGTGGATGCGCGCTCCGCGGATCCATGTCGGACGGCTGTACGTCGCGCTGCGCGAGGGCAGGGAGCGGCGGGTTCGCAACGAGATCCCGCCCTACTGGATCGACACCGAACAGGGACGGATTCTCAGCAGCGTGACCTCGCCCGGATGGCTCACCGTCGCGCCCGCGAGCACGCAGGATCTGGCTCAACTGCTGCACCAGATTGAGGCCGAGCTTCGCAAGTAGCGCAACTCGGCGACGTGTTGCCGTCTCTTGGTTGCTAAGAGACCACGACTCGTCGACGAGTTGCGCTGTGGGTGTGCGTGGCTCGCGGACACGGGTGGTCGTGCCCGCGAGCGGCGGGTGTCAGGGGGTGGCGCGGGACCAAGCTTCCAGCATCACGCGGGCGATCGAGGAGTTGCCGGGCAGGATCAGCTCTGCCGCGCCGCCCGCGATCGGGGTGGGGACGGCGCCCTCCATGCGGGTCTGGCTGTTGGCGAACGCGGCCTGAACCTCGGCGCGGGACACCCACAGGGCCTCTTCGATCTCGCCGTCGGCTGGGATCAGCTTGGCGGACATGTCCCCTCGGGCGGTGAAGCCCAGCATGATCGAGCGGGGGAAGGGCCAGGGCTGGCTGCCCAGGTACCGGGCTCCGGTGACGTCGATGCCGACTTCTTCTTTGATCTCCCGCTCGACGCAGCCCTCGAGCGACTCGCCAGCCTCGACGAACCCGGCGAGGACCGAGTAGCGCATGGGCGGCCAGATCGGCTGACGGGCCAGGAGGACATGCTCGCCGTTGACGCCGGAATCGTCGTGGACCAGGCAGATCACCGCGGCGTCGGTGCGCGGGTACTCTTCGCGGCCGTCGTTGGTGCACTTGCTCGCCCAGCCGAACTGTGTCAGCTCGGTGGGCGAACCGCAGCGGGTGCAGAACTTCGACTGCCGGCGCCAGTTGCGCAGCGCCTGCGCGGTGGTGAACAGACCGGCGGACGTGTCGTCCAGCAGGTCGCCGTAGCCGCGCAGCTCGACCCAGACCTCGCCATCGGTGCGCGGGACCTCCTCGACCATGCCCCAGCTGCCCGTCATCCGGACCGTCTCCGGGTCGCCCTCGGGGCTGCCCGGCAGGGACCAGTAGTCCGTGTCCTGCCACTCCCCCAGGAACACCGCGTCCGGCGGGGGTGTGGGGCCGAAGTCCTGGGCCTTGCGGGTGGCGAGGGAGTCGGAGCCCTCGGCCACCGGGGTGCGGCCGGTGTCGTCGAGCAGCACCACTCGGGCGTCCGGCCAGCGGGTGGCCAGGCGCTCCGGGTTGGTGCGCAACATCTCCTGACGGTCCACTGTGGACCGCGAGAGCGTCGGCAAGGCGTCGAGCCGAAAAGGTGCGGTCATTCTGCCGGAGCTCCCACGGTGACGTCGCCCAGTGCGGTGAGCTTCGGCGCGAGGAGCTCCGCGTCACCCACGACGACTCCGCTGAACCGCTTCGGCGCGAAGTAGTCCAGAGCCGCCTGCGCGACCTCTTCGGCTGTCACCTCGGCGAGCCGGGCGGGGTGCTCGGCGAGCCACTCGGGGCCGAGGCCCGTCGCGGCGAGGGCCGTCAGCTGACCGGCAAGGCCGGTCTGCGAGGACGTCGCCGTGACCAGCGAACCGATCGCGTACTGGCGCACCGACTCGACCTCTTCGGCCGTCGGGGGGACCATGCCGAGCCTGCCCAGCTCGTAGCGGGTCTCCAGCAGTGCCGCGGCTGTCGCGTCGTTGGCGGTGTCCGCGTCGATGTTGACCACCGCGTTCTGGTCGGTGAACTCGAACCCGGAATGCGCGCTGTAGGTGTACCCCTTGTCCTCGCGGATGTTCTCGACCAGACGCGACGAGAAGTACCCGCCGAACACCAGGTTCGCCATCTGCACCGCGGCGTACCGCGGGTGGGTGCGGGGCACCGTCTGCGCGGACAGCCTGAGCTGCGACTGCACCGCGCCGGAACGCGGCACGAGTAGCACGTTGCCGCCGGACAGCTCCGGCAGCGCGGGCAGCCGAGCGGCCGTGGCGTCGGAAGCCCAGCCGCCGAGTGCCTTCTCGAGGTCGCCGATGATGGTTTCGGGGTCGATGTCGCCGACGATCACCAGCACGGAACCGCGCGGCAGCACCGAAGCCGTGTGCAGCGCCCTGACCTGCTCGGGCTCCACGACCGCGACGTCTTCCGCACGCGGGACCTCACGGACGGCCGGGTGGTCGCCGTAGCGCTGCTTCTGCAAGGCCTCACGGGCGATCGTGCGCGGCTGGGTGCGGGACACCGCGATGCGCTCGATCAGGCGCTCACGCTCGCGCGCCACCTCCGCGTCGGCGTACGAAGCACCCGTGAACACGTCGCCGAGGACGTCCAGCATCGTGGGCAGGCCGCTGGCGAGCGTGGTGCCGTTGAGGATCAGGCGCTCCGGGTCGACCCCGGCGCCGAGGTCGCCACCGATCAGGGCCAGCTCGGTGTCGACCGCGATGCGATCCCGGCGGGCGGTGCCGGTGAGCAGGGTCTCGGCCAGCACCTCGGCGGTGGCCGGGTGCAGCACGTCCGTGCCCGCGAACGGGATCCAGACGCGGAGCTCGACCAGCGGCACGGTGGCCTTGCGCACGGCCAGCACGCGCAGCCCGTTGCTCAGCTCGGTGTCCACATGGGACAGATCGGCGGCGAACCGCTGCTCGCCGAGCGGCGGCACCGGACGCGGGCCGGTGGCCGTGCGGCCGATCTCCTCGGCGGTGCGATGCGTTGCGGAGCTCACTGCTCGGCGCCTTCCTGCTCGGTTGCACTGGGCTCGGCACCATTGGGCTCGGCACCACTGGGCCGGATCACCAGCACCGCGCGTGAATCCGGGCGCAGCGACTTCGCCGCGCCGGACACGGCTTCGGCGGTGACGGCGGCCATCCTGTCGGCCAGCCGGTAGACCAGCGAGGCGTCGCCGTACAGCAGCTCGAACGCGCCGAGCGCCAGCGTGCGGGACACCAGCCTGTCGTGCTCCGAATGCAGGCTGGACTCCCAGCGGGCGGTGACCCGCCGCAGCTCTTGCTCGTCCGGCGGGTTCGCGGCGAGCTTCTCCAGCTCGTCGTCGAGCGCGGCGAGGACCTGCTCGGTCGTGACGTCCGGCGGGTGGATCGCGGTGATCGTGAACGTGTCCGGGTCGCGGGCCTCGAACGGGCCGAACAACCCGGCTCCGGCGCCGATGTCGACGACCAGCGGCTCGCGGTGGACGAGACGCTGCTGCAGGCGCGACCCGTCGCCGTCGGTGAGCAGCCCGGCGAGCACCAGGTGGGCCAGGTAACCGTCGACGTCGTTGATCGGGTCCGGCATGCGGTAGCCGACGGCCAGCGCGGGCAGCGGGGCGTGCGGGTCGGTCTCCTCGCCGCGCAGCTCGCCGTCCGGGACCGGCTCGGCGAACGACGGGCGGACCGGCGCGGGCCGGTACGGGACGTCGCCGAAGTGCTTCTCGATCAGCTCGCGAGCGTTGGCCTCGGCGAAGTCACCGGCGACCGTCAGCACCGCGTTGGCAGGCGAGTAGTAGGTGTCGAAGAAGGCCGCGCAGTCGTCCAGCGACGCCTGCTCGAGGTCCTCGAACCCGCCGTACCCGTTGTGGGCGTTGGGGAAGGTCTGGTAAAGGACCGGCGGGAGCAGGATCCACGGGAACCCGCCGTACGGCCGGTTCAGCACGTTGAGGCGGATCTCCTCCTTGACCACGTCGATCTGGTTGGCCAGGTTCTCCTGCGTCAGCTTCGGGGCGCGCATCCTGTCCGCTTCGAGGAACAGCGCGCGCTCGAGCGCCGCGGCGGGCAGCACCTCGAAGTAGTCCGTGTAGTCCGGATGCGTGGACCCGTTGAAGGTGCCGCCGCTGGACTGGACGTGCCGGAAGTGGGCCAGCTTCTCCAGGCTTTCACTGCCCTGGAACATCAGGTGCTCGAAGAGGTGGGCGAAGCCCGTGCGCCCCTCCGGCTCGGAACGGAAACCCACGTCGTAGTGCACGCTGACACCCACCACCGGCGCGGTCGCGTCCGGTGCGAGCACCACGCGCAAACCGTTGTCGAGGGTGAATCGGACAAGCTCGGGATCGGCCATGACAACACCCTACGGCCAACCACCGACATTCGGCTTCCGGCTACCCGGGTAACCGGACGGCCCGCGCCAGCCGCGCGCGGCCCGCGCCGGAGAACGTCCCGACCAGCACGGCGGTGAATGCCCTGGCCTGCTTGGGAGACGGCTCGTCACCGCCGAGCCAGTACAGCCGCGGCGGCGTCGCGAGTTCGCCGAAAGCGGACAGCCAGTGATCCAGTTCACCCAGCGCGAGCGCGTACGGAAGAGCACGTGAGAAGACCATCTCGCGCCTCGGCTTCGGCACGGTCTTGGCCCGGGTGGCGCCCAGGCGTTCGGCGAGGCCGAGCAGCCGCCTGCCCAGCTGGGCACCGGCGCGCCGCCGCGCCGGCAGCCACCGCCCGCCCGCCGCGACCGCCGCTCCGGCCAGTGCGAGGAGCATGCCGAGCTGGGCGTAACCGACGGTGAACATGAGCAACACGGTGAGGAATAGCCCGTAGAAGACGACGCGGGCACCCGCCTTCGCGAGCTTCCCGCTGCTTCGCCAGCCTCGGCCGACGACGTCCCCGTACAGCTCTTCGCGGACCTGACGCGGGCCGACGCCGTTACGCCGGAGCTCGGCGAGACTGATCGACTCGGTGTCCCCCGGCAGGATCACGGCGAACACCGCCCGCTCGAACCCGGTGAGGTGCTCGTCGGGCGGGTTGCGGCGGGTGAGGACCCAGTCGCCGTCGGCCTCGCTCACCCACAAGTAGTTGCGCACGGCCAGGTCGAGCACGGTCGCGGCGAGGTCGACGGCGTCGGCACGGCCCGAAAGGAGCAGGCCGACCTGGCCGGGCAGCACGCCTTCGGGTGAGGCGAACGCGGCCTCCTCGTCGCCCGCGGAGAACGGTTCGACCGGCAGCGGATCGCCGGGCCGCGCGTCCCGGCGACGTGCGAACCAGACGCATCCGGCCCACGCGAGGAGGGCGACCGCGAAACCCAGCCACGCCCACCCGACCGGCGCGGTGAGCACGAACGCCCCCGCGACCGTCGCGGACGGGACCAGCCGCGCGGTCACCGGCAGCGTGCCGCCCGGGAGCTCGACCCTGATCTGCATCCGCTGCCCGGCCGGCAGGTTCTGCTGGCTGAACCGCGTCAGCCCGGCGTGGTCGATCTGCGCGGCGCCGCAGTGGAAATCGGTGCCGGGGCGCCCGGCGAAACAGTCGACGGCGGCGGCGATACTGGGCGCGGCGAAGGACGCGCGTACCAGCTTGAGGTCGGTGTCCCAGCCGCCCGCGAGCTCCCAGGTGACACGCTCGACGCCGTCCGCCTGGCTGACCGCACCGTCCACTGTGTACCGCAGCACCGAGGTCCCACCGGCCAGCCGGACGGTGAACACGTCGTCGGCGACCTGCGCGGAACCGGCACCTTCGAGGACGACGTCCCGCACGCCGTACACCCGATCGCGGTCCTGCTCGTCGGCCACGCGCAGCGGGACCCGCCGGGTCATGGTGGCGTCGGCGGGCACGGAGATCGCCTCGATCACCGACAGCGAGCCGTCCCGCTCGGCCTTGAGCTGGATCTCCGCGCTCTGCGGCAGCCCCGGCAACGGCGGCTGGTCCTGTGCGGCCGCGGGGCTCGCGGTCAGGACCAGCCCGGCGGCGACGGCCGCCAGCACCTTCATCGCCGGGCGGCGGGCTGACGCAGGTGCCCGGACTCGGCGAGCAGACCGTCGAGGGCGGTGAGGAAGGACGGGAAGTGGGCACCGAACCGGCGGAGATCGGACTCGGACTCCAGGCCGCCGAACCAGTACAGCCCGGCCGAGCCGTCGGACGCGGGGTTGAGCCCGGCGAACGTGCCGAGCCAGCGCTCGGTGTCGCCGAGCACCACCGCGTACGGCAACGAGCGGGAGAACACCATCTCGCGGTCGGCCGCGGGGATGTCGTCGGCCTTCGCGGTGTGCAGGTAGTCGAGCAGGCCGCGGACCTGGCCCACCAGGGCGCGTCCGCGTGCCGTCCGCGACGGGAGGAACCCGGCGCCGAGCGCGAGCGCCAGCCCGGCCAGCGCCAGCGCGACGCCGAGCAGCGCGTCGCCGACGGTGAAGAGGAGGACGAGGGTGGCGACCACTCCGGCGACGAAAGCGCCTATGCCGAGCCAGGTCAGGCGGTAGCGCGAGACGTCCGGCCTGCGGGAGAACCAGCGTTTGGTGACGACGTCGGCGTACATCGCGTCGCTGATGCGGCGCAGGTCGAGCCCGCCGCGGGCGCGCAGCTGCGAAACCAGCACGGAATCGGCGCCCTCCGGGAGGAGCACCTCGTAGACCGCGCGCTCGAACTCGTGGAGGTGCTCGTCCGGCGCGTTGCGGCGGGAAAGCTGCCAGTCCTGGCCGGGGACTTCGGCGACCCAGAGATAGTTGCGCACGGCCAGATCGATCACCGTGGCGCTGATGTCGACCACGTCGACGGTCTCGTCGACGACCGTGCCGACCTGGCCCGGAAGCACTCCGTCGGGTGAAGCGAAGTACACCCTGTTCCCGTCGCGCAGCAGGACTTCGACGGGCCCGGTGCCCGCCGTCAGCGCACCGGCGTCCCGCCTGCGCAGGCGCCAGACGTACCCCGCGCCGGCGAGGATGAGCAGCACGAGTGCGGCGAAAACGATGCCGGTCAAGGCGTTGAGCGCGAAGGCCTTGGCGAACAGGCCGATCTTTTCGAACTTCGCGTTCGCGAGGGCGGTGACGGGCGGCATGCCGACCAGCAGGTCGACCCGGTCGCCGACGTCGACGCCGTTCTGCTCCGCGCGCACGACCCCGGTGTGGTCCACTTCGGACAGTGTGCAGCGCTGACTGGAGCCAAGCGGCCCGGCGAAACAGTCCACAGGGGACAATTGGGGCGCCGGGGCGAGGAAGGAAACGGTGACCTTGCCCAGCTTCGCGTCCCAGCCGCTCGCGGCCTGCCAGCGGGCCTGCTGCTGGCCGCCGAGGTCGGCGACCGCACCGTCCACGGTGTACATGACGGTGGATTCCCCGCCGCGGAAGGACAGGACGAGCTGATCGGCGGTGAGCTCGGAGCTCGCCGCGCCCTCGGCCTTGATGTCGCGGACGGCGAACACGCGATCCTCGGCGTCGGTGGCCGAAACCCGCAGGGGCACCCGGGAAGTGAGCTGCTGCCCGCCCGGCACGGTCACCTTCTCGGTGACCGAGAGCGAGCCGTCACGCTGCAGTTTCAGCGCGATGTCGGCGACCGGCCCGGCGGGCGGCGGCTGCCGCAGGCCGGGCGCGAGCGCGTCGGCAGGCTTCTGCAGCTGCTCGATCGGCGGATTGGGCAGTGAAGGACCAGCGGACGGGCCGTCGGCGAACGCGGCCGGCGCCAGAACCACGGCCGAGCCCGCTGCCAGGGCGAACGCCGCCCCCCATTTGTTCAACACAGTCACACACCCTAAAGCACTCGATCTATGCTGACGGCTCGAACGGCAGATCCGCCCTTTGCGTGAACAGCCGTTCTGACGCAGGAAGACCTTGGGGGGTTCCACTCAGATGACTCAGCCGCCACCGGGCCCGCAGGACCCACGGCGCCGCCCGGTGCCGCCACCGGGCGGACGGCCACCGCTGCCGCCACCGGGCCGCCGTCCGCTGCCGCCGCCCGGCGCGCGGGGGTTGCCGCCCCAGGGGCCGCCGCCACCGCGTCAGGGTCCACCGCCGCCCGGCCCTTGTCCCCCGCGGCCGCAGGGGTACCCGATGCCGCCGCCGAGGGGCGCGCCGCTGCCCCCGCCCGCCGCCGCCCGCCCCCGCGATTCGTCCCGGGGTACGCCGGTCCGCCGCCGGGCGCGCCGTTCTCGCCGCGATTCGCGCCCGGGTACGGCTATTCGCCCTATCCGGTGAAGAAGTCCAACACCGGGGCGATCGTCCTGGTGGCGATGATCGGCGTCTTCGCGCTGCTCGGCGGTGTGATCGCGGTCTTCGCGCTGGCCAACGACAACACCCGGCACGTGGCCGACGCGGGCTACTCCAGCACGTATCCGACGACGAGCTACTCGTCGACGTACACGACCGGCACCTCGTACTCGCCGGTGACGTCGGTGCCGAGCACCAGCTACGGCACGTCGACCGCGCGCAGCACCGGGAGCAGCCGCACGAGCGCGCGGGACTCGCCCACCAGCACGACGCCGCAGGGTCCGCACAAGGTCGTCAAGCTCGCGGACAACCCGCTGTTCGCCGACGCGGACTTCGGGCTGCAGAACGTCCCGTGCTCGTTGTCACGCTGGGCGACGGACAAAGCCAGCGTCACGCGGTTCTTCCAGACGGGCATCGTCTGCCTCGACGCGATGTGGTCGAAGGCGCTGGCCGGGGCGGACCTTCCGTCCGCCACCCCGAACCTGTCGGTGCCCAACTCGATCTCGGGTTCGTCGGCGACGCCGTGCGGCAGCGCCGGCGCGACCCCGTTCTACTGCCCGACCAACAACACGATCTACCTGCCGATGGACCGGATCGAGATCGAGACCTGGGGCAACCACCCCGGCCCTTACCTGTCGATCCTCGCGCACGAGTACGGCCACCATGTGCAGGAGATGTCGGGCATTTTCGACGCCTACGGCAACGCCCGCTACGACGCGGGCGCCGATTCCGCCGCCGGGCTGGAGACCTCGCGCCGCCTGGAACTCGAAGCACAGTGTTTCTCGGGGATGTTCCTCGGCTCGGCCAGCGTTTCCGGCGGCTCCGTGGACAAGAACATCTACAACGAGGGCTGGAACTCGCAGAACCGCGGCGACGAGTACAACCCCGCCCACATCCGCGACCACGGCACCGCCAAGCACAACATCGCCTGGTGGCAGCACGGCGCGACGACCAACCGCACACCCCAGTGCAGCACGTGGAATTCCTCTTCGGGAGACATCTCCTAACACCCGTTTCGATTGCCCCTGAAGGCCACCATGACGGCGTTTAACGCCGTCATGGTGGCCTTCAGGGACCGTGAACGGTAGGTCAGCTGGGCGGCGCGAACGGGCTCTCCGGCTCCGCCGGAGCCGCGGCGGGAGGCTCGGGAGCCGGGGGCGCGACGGGCTGCTGGTACTGGGCGTACGGCGTCGAGTACGCGGGCTGCTGGTGCGGGTAAGGCTGTTGCGGCGCGTATTGCTGTTGTGGGTAGGGCTGTTGCGGGTACGGCTGCGGGGTCTGGACCTGCGGGAGCAGGCGGGCCTGCTCCCGGCCGCGCCGCTCGGCCAGCACCGCGGCCAGGTAGCTCCACACGTGGACCCCGGGCGGCACTGGGGCGCCGATGATCGCCGTGACCTGCTGTGCGAGCCCGTGGCCGAGTGCCGCGGCGGCCTCCGGACGCAGTTCGGCCGCGCGCCCGAGGTACTGGCGGATCGCCAGCGCGAGCTCGGCGGGCAGGTGGCTGAGGTCCAGCTGCGACGCCCAGAGCGCGAGCTCGGGCGGCATCGGGACGTACGACTGGGGCGCCTGTGAGACCCGCTCGCGGATCACCAGCGTCCCGGCGAGGTAGTCGCCGGTGCGGCGGCCGTTGCTGGAGCACAGCGACACGATCACCGCGACGGCGCCGAGGAAGCCGAGCGCCCAGAAGTCCACGAAGAAGCCCGCCAGCCCACGGGTGAGTGCCTGGCGGAAGCGGATCGGGCCGCCGTCGAGGCGGACCACCCGCAGGCCCATCGCCATTTTCCCCAGCGAACGGCCGCGGCTGAGCGTCTCGAACAGCACCGGATAGCCGACCATCACCAGGATGAACACCACCAGGATCAGGGTGAGCAGCAGGGAGTCGTCGTCCAACGACGTCGTCAGGGACAGCACGAGGTACACGGCGAGCAGCAGCGCGCCCTGGACCAGCACGTCGAGCAGCATCGCGACCGCGCGCGTGGCCAGTTTCGCGACACGGAGGTCCAGGACCACGGCCTCGCCGGTGACGAGTTCGGACTCTTCTTCCACCGGGCAAGCCTAATCTTCGCCGACGCGGCACGGGGAGAATTGGGGCAGGACGAATAGGCTGTCGGACGAGGCCTGGGAGGTGTCCGTTGGACGTGGACGTGTTCGTCGCCGCGCACCGGGCGGAATGGGCTCGCCTGCGCGAGCTCGTCGGCCGGAGCGGGAAGCTCACTGGCGCGGAGGCCGACGAACTGGTGACGCTCTACCAGCGGGCCGCGACGCACCTGTCGATCATCCGCTCGGTCGCGCCGGACCCCGCGCTGCTCGCGCAGCTGTCGGGACTGGTCGCCCGCGGGCGGGCGGCGGTGACCGGTTCCCACAGCCCGGCGTGGCGGGAGGTCGGGCTGTTCTTCACCCGCCGCTTCCCGGCCGCGGTGTACCTGGCGTGGCGCTGGTGGGTGCCGACGGCGGTCGTGTGCCTCGCGCTGGCGGCGGTGCTGTCCGCGTGGATCGCCGGGGACCCCCAGGTCAGGGCCAGGATCGCCACCCCGGACGAGCTCAAGGCGTTGACCGCGCCCGGCGGCCAGTACGAGACGTATTACTCGACCGGCCCGGCCGCGTCCTTCGCGGCGAAGGTGTGGACCAACAACGCCTGGGTCGCGGCGACCTGCCTGTTCTTCGGGATCGCGCTGGGCCTGCCGGTGATCGCCGCATTGTGGTCGAACACGCTCAATCTCGGCGTCGGCGGCGGGCTGATGACCGCGGCCGGGCGCGGCGACGTGTTCCTCGGCCTGATCCTGCCGCACGGCCTGCTGGAGCTGACCGCGGTGTTCGTCGCCGCGGGAACAGGCCTGAAACTCGGCTGGACGCTGATCGACCCCGGCCGCCGGTCACGCTCGGCCGCGCTCGGGTCGCAGGGGCGCTCGGTGGTCGTCATCGCGCTGGGCCTGGTCGGGGTGCTGCTGGTGTCCGGGGCCATCGAGGGCTTCGTGACCCCGTCCGGCCTGCCGACCTGGGCCCGGATCGGCATCGGCGTCGTCGTCGAGCTGGCCTTCCTGGCGTATGTCTTCGTCCTCGGCCGCCGTGCCGCCCGCGACGGCGAGACCGGCGACGTCGACGCCGGGTACGCGGGCGACTTCCTCCCGGAATCCGCCTGACGCTCAACAGAGGCAGGAGCCTTCGAAGGTGATCGTGTTGCCGTCGTCGAGACTCGCGCTGCCGGTGAACTTGATGTCGAACTCGCCCGGTTCGGCGAGGACGATCTTGGGGCTCGACGCCTTGCCGTCCGGGCCGGTCTTCGCGGTAGCGGTCTCCGCGCCGCCCTCGAACGCCAAGACGTTCTTCGGCCGCGCGGAACGCACGAAGAAGCTGACCGCGACAGCGTCCGCGGGCTGGCCGTTCTCGCCGATCACCCTGACCACGAACGGCTCCCCCGGGGTCTTCGACGCGAGCCGCTGGCCGTTGCCGGACAGGATGCCGAGCGTGCGGCCGCCCGCGGCCCAGTAGTTCGACACGCCGATCAGCGAGCAGACCTCCTGGTAGAGGCGGGAACCCACGGCCGGTGCCTCGGCCGTCAGGCAGCGGGCGGTGGCCACGTTGGCGATCACCACGAGGCCGGGCGTGCCCGCGCCGCGCCGCCACTGCTGGTGCCGGTCCTTGTCGTCGCAGGCCGTCATCCGCACGGTGACGCCGTCGACCGGGCTCTGCGCGGTCAGGCACTGTCCACTCGCGACATTCCGGTACAGCAGGGTCGTCTTGTCGTAGGCCCATTGTGCCTTGGGGTCCTTCGCGTCCGCGAGCAGCGGCTTGCCGTCGGCCGCGGCCAGCGACACCGTGCCGCCGCCGTCGGCCAGATACACCGGCACCCCGGCCTGTTGCGCCGTGGCAGGCGCCCCCGACGCGATCAGCAGAACCGCCGCGACCCACAATCCACGCACCAGGATCCCCCTCGTCTCAGCCGTCTTCCCCCTTCGGAAGTAACAGCCGCGACCGGCGAGCGCCAGCAAACCCACCCCATCGTGGACTCTGCCTGATGGTCCCTGAAGGC
>NZ_JAYMZS010000053.1:49209-58981 GCF_035828755.1 Amycolatopsis sp. H20-H5
GCTCGACGCTGGTTAGTTAGTGGTCCCTGAAGGCCACCTTCACGGCGTAAAACGCCGTGAAGGTGGCCTTCAGGGGCGGCCGAAATCGAGTACGCGGATGCTGTCGCGCAGCTGGGCACAACCTCGCTGGACCTCGGCTTGGTGCTGGTCGTAGCGGCACAGGATCTCGAGCTGGGTGTGACCGCGCAGAATGACGACCGCGTCGGCGGTGTAACCGGATCCGGTGATCGGCATCAGGTACGCCCGGCTCCCGGACACCACGGTCTGCCGGACGTCGGCGCCGATCCGGTAGACGCCTGCCATCGCCTCGTTCGCCGTGCCGAGCAGCGCGCTCCTGAGCTGATCGCTCGGGAGCTTGTCCGAGTCGACCTCCAGCTTGTACACGCTCACGGCGATGGAATCACGCTCGGTGAAGCCGGTCACCGTGCGGGCGCGGGGGAGGTTGAACGACGTCGTCACCGCGGACGTGGACTCGGTGGCGAGCTGGGTGAAGCCGTCGGGCGTGCGGTAGCAGTAGGGCGCGCCCTCCGGCGCGACCCGGCCGGCGGGGACACAGTCGAGCGAGGCCGGTGGCTTCTGCGCGGGCACGGCCGCCCCGCCGACCTGGCTCGTGCAGCCGGTCAGCACCAGGCATCCGGCGAACGCCGCGAGCAGCTTCCTCACAGTTTCCCCGCGGCCTTGAGCGCCAGGTAACGGTCGGCCAGCGCGGGCGGGAGGTCCTCCGGGGTCGCGTCCACGACGTCGACGCCGTAGCGCCCGAGCCGCGCGGTGACCTGGCGGCGTTCGGCCAGAGTCCGCTCGGCCGACGCCGCGTTGTAGACGGCCTCGGCATCGCCGCGAGCGCTCGCCATCTCGGCGACGCGGGGGTCCGCGACCGACGCGATCAGCAGCTGGTGCCGCGAGGTCAGCGAAGCCAGCACGGGCAGCAATCCCTCCTCCAGAGGCGCCGCGTCGAGACCGGTGAGCAGCACGATCAGCGAGCGGCGGCGGGTGCGCCGCAGGATCTCGGCGACCATCCCCCGCGCGTCGGTCTCGACCAGCGAGGGCTCGATCGGCGCCATCGCGTTGACCAGAGACGACAGCAACGTCGTCGCGGTCGAACCCTGCACCGAGGCTCGCGGCCGCCGGTCGTAGGCGAGCAGGTCGACCCGGTCGCCCGCTCGTGAAGCCAGCACCGCGAGCAGCAGCGCGGCGTCCATCGCGGCGTCGAGGCGCGGCGCGTCGCCGACACGCCCGGCGGACACGCGGCCGGTGTCGAGCACCAGCACGACGTGCCGGTCGCGTTCGGGACGCCAGGTGCGGACCATGACGTCCGAGGCGCGAGCCGTCGCGCGCCAGTCGATCGAGCGGACGTCGTCACCGATGACGTACTCGCGCAGGGAGTCGAATTCGGTGCCCTGCCCGCGGATCAGCATCGCGTTGCGCCCGTCGAGCTGCTGCAACCTGGCCAGCCGCGAAGGCAGGTGCTTGCGGCTGTGGAACGGCGGCAGCACCCGGACGGTCCACGGCACCTCGTGCGAACCCTGGCGCGCGGCGAGCCCGAGCGGCCCGAGCGAGCGGACGGTCACCCGGTACGCCTGCCTGTCCCCGCGCCGCGTCGGCAGCATTTTCGTGACCAGCGCACGACGTTCTCCCGCGGGCAGCGACAGGCGATGCCGGTCCTCGGCGCCCGCGCTCGGCGGCCAGGCGTCACGCAGCAGGCCACGCACAGCGCGTCCGCCGGGGTTCGCGACCGTCAGCGTGACCTCGGCGGGCTCGCCGAGCCGCACCGAACTCGCGCCGGAGCGCACGAAGTCCAGCCCGCGCACAGTCCCGGCCAGCAGCAGGTCCACGAGCACCAGCAGCAGCAGGACACCCGCGACGGCCAGCACCCCGGTCCGCGACGGGACCAGCAGCCCGACCACCAGCGCCCCGAAGAGCGCGATCAACCCGAGCCTGCCGGAAAGTGCCATGCGCGGAGCCTAAACCAGCGGCTCAGGCCACGTCGTCGAACTCACCAGCCTCCGTCTCCACGCGGGTAACTGCCCCTGAAGGCCACCATCACGGCGTTTAACGCCGTGATGGTGGCCTTCAGGGGCAATCGACACTAGCGGGGCACCGGGACCGAAGCGAGGACGCGGTCGAGCACGCCGTCCGCGGTCGCGCCTTCGAGCTCGGCCTCCGGGCGCAGGTCGAGGCGGTGTCGCAAGGAAGGCCTCGCGAGGGCTTTGACGTCGTCGGGGGTCGCGTAGTCGCGCCCGGCGAGCCAGGCCCACGCGCGAGTGGCCGCGAGCAACGCCGTCGCGCCACGCGGGGAGACGCCGATGCGCACCGAAGGCAGCGCCCGGGTCGCGCGGCAGACGTCGACGACGTAGCCGATGACCTCCGGCCGCAGGGTGACCCCGGCGACCGCCTGGCGCGCGGCGGCCAGGTGCTCGGCGCCCGCCACCGGTTTGAGCCCGGCGGCGGCGAGGTCGCGCGGGTCGAAACCCTGCGCGTGCCGCACCAGGATGCCGAACTCGTCCTCGCGGGACGGGATGGGCATGGTGAGCTTCAGCAGGAACCGGTCGAGCTGGGCCTCGGGCAGCGGGTACGTGCCCTCGTACTCGACGGGGTTCTGGGTGGCGATGACGATGAACGGGTCGGGCAGCGGGCGGGTGGTGCCGTCGAGCGAGACCTGCCGCTCCTCCATCGCCTCCAGCAGCGACGACTGCGTCTTCGGCGGGGTCCGGTTGATCTCGTCGGCGAGCAGCAGGTTGGTGAACACGGGGCCCTCGCGGAACGAGAACTCGCCGCTGTGCGCGTCGTACACGATCGAGCCGGTGACGTCGCCGGGCATCAGGTCCGGGGTGAACTGGATCCGCTTCGTCTTGAGGTCCAGCGCCGCCGCGAGGGCCCGCACGAGCAGCGTTTTCGCCGTCCCGGGGACGCCTTCGAGCAGCACGTGCCCTCGGCACAGCAGGGCGAGGATGAGCCCGGTGACCGCGGCGTCGTTGCCGACGACTGCCTTGCCGACCTCGGCGCGCAACGCGATCAGCGCGTCCCTCGCCTCTGTCGCGCTCAACTGGGGCCGCGCTGCCTGTTCGGTACTGCTCAAGACCGTCCCACCTCTCGTTCCACCAGGTCCAGTTCCTCCGCCAGCCGCACCAGCGCGGCGTCGTCGGCGGGCGGCGGGCCGTAGAGCACCCCGCCGATCTCGGCGCCCGCGCGGCCGGTGCGAGTGGAGATCGACTCCACCAGCGCCGCGGCTTCGGTGTCGCGCGAGAGCCCCAGCAGCGTCCGCAGCCGAGCTCGCGAAGCCTCCCGAAGCGTCTCCGCGGCGTGCGCCGACGCGCCTGCCTTGCGATAAAGCCTGGCCCGACCTTCGGCCGTCTCCGCGGCGCGCACCACGATCGGCAGCGGCTCGGCGACCACCGGGCCGAGCCGCCTGGCCCGCCACAGCGCCAGCAGCAGGACCGCGACACCGACCTGGACGGCGCCGTACTTCCAGCCGTCCGGGATGAGCTCCGAGAACGGGCGCTTGTCCGCGGCCAGCGCCGGGTCGTCCGTCGACGGCAGGTACCAGACCAGCCGCTGGTGCTGTCCGAGCAGCCGCAGCGCGAGCGCCGCGTTGCCCTCGTCGGCCAGCGCGTTGTTCGTCAGCGGGCGGCTGCCGCCGAGCACGGTGATCGTGCGCGCGGCGTCGGAAACCTGCACGAGCGTGCCCGCGCCGCCGTCGAGGTAGCACTGGCGCGCGCCCTCGGCCGAGGTGCGGTATTTCGACCCGCCGAGCGACACCCGCCCGGCCGCGACCGCCGCACCGATCGTGCAGCCCGGGTCCCGGACCGAGACCGCCGCGGTCCCGTCGAACCGCACGGACGGGACGGCCTCGCGCAGGATCTCCGGCTTCGGCTCGACCAGCACGAGATGGGCCGCGCGATCGCGCAGCACCGCCAGCCTGCCCGCGGGGACCAGGTCCGGGCCGGTGACCAGCAGGGTCGCGCCGTCCACCCCGTCCATGGCCTGGCTGGCTTCGTCCACCGTGCGGGCCGTGCGGACGTCGACGCCCTGGTCCTTGAGCAGTTTGGCCAGCGCGTGGGAGCCGCCGGGTTCGTACGAGCCGGGTTCCAGCGCGCCGACGGACTGCTCACCGCGGGAGAGCACCAGCGCCAGCCCGGCCAGGAAGATCAACGCCAGTATCGCGAGCGGGACCCGCGTGCCGCGCCAGATCCAGCGCAGATCGGGAGAGACGGAAGTCGTCATCGGCGCACCAAAGCCACCGGACGCTCACGGCGGCACCGCTCGTCCAGCTCGACCAGCGACTGATAGCCGTCGGCCGACGCCGGAAGCCCGCCGTAGTGGACGTCGTCGAAGAGGCGGGCGCCGGCGCGCAACCGCTCAGCGACCGCGGGCAACAGCGCGCCCGCTTCGGCCGCGGCTTCGTCGGCCGTGCGGCCGGACCGTTCGTCGAGCAGGCTTCGCTGCTCCAGATCCCTTACGAGAGCGCGGAAACGCTCGCGCACGGCGTCAGCGAACTCGCCCTTTGACGCAGCCTCGGCGGCCGCGCGGCGATACTCGTCGGCCGAGCGTTTACGACCCTCGAACACCTGCTTCGCGCCTTGCGCGGACTTGGCCACCTTGCCGACGCGCAGCCGGACGACCACCACGAGCACGATGAGCAGCACCACGATCAGCAGCAGCCCGAAGATCCCGCCGGGCACGGCGTTCGACACGGCGTTGAGCAGATCGTTGAACCGGTCGACCACCCAGTTGAACGCTTCGAGCAACGGGTTCGGCTTCGCGGCCTGGTAGGCCGGGTCGGTCAGCTCCCGGATCGCCCGCAGGCGGGCGGTGTCCCGGTCGATGTCGACCGGGACCTCGGCGAGTGCCCCGATCACCACGACTGCGGCTGGGGCGGGGCGGGCGGCGGCGTGACACCCGCGGCGCGGGCGAGCTCGATGTCCATCCCCTCCTTGCGCATCCGCTGGTCGATGTACACGAGCACGGTGACCAGCGCGGTGAACGGGGTGATGATCGTCTGCGTGATGATCGAACCCGCGGACTCCAGCAGCAGGGCGCCGATCGAGGGCACCGCCGGGATCGCGGTCGGGTTGATGACACTGTCGAACACGCCGCTGCCGATGCCGAACGGGATGCTGATGATCAAGCTCAGCAGCGCCCCGATGAGCCAGGCCAGCGCCAGGATGCCGAAGACCCGCCAGAACGTGCCGGACACGAGCTTCGCCGAGCGCGAGAACGACTGCCGGATACCGCCGCG
Organism: Amycolatopsis sp. H20-H5; assembly: GCF_035828755.1. Classification (NCBI taxonomy): domain Bacteria; kingdom Bacillati; phylum Actinomycetota; class Actinomycetes; order Pseudonocardiales; family Pseudonocardiaceae; genus Amycolatopsis; species Amycolatopsis sp. H20-H5. The sequence continues at coordinate 54,446 of NZ_JAYMZS010000053.1, forward strand.
CTCGAGCAGCAGCGCGGGGCTGGCGAGCGCCCAGAAGACGTACGGGATGACGGCGGGGAGCAGGCAGAAGATCGCGGCGGCGACCACGGCCAGCGTGTAGAGGACGGTCAGGCCCAGCAGCGGCAGCAGCCGCGGCGTGACCTCTTTCCAGGCCGTCTGGAACGAGATCGGCTTGCCCAGCACCGCTTTGCCCATCACCACGGTGAGGAACCCGGTGAGCACCGTCGTCCCGAGCATGGTGACCAGCAGGATGACGCCGTTGCTGGCCAGCGACTCGAGGAGGAAGTCGAGGGCCTGGCTGGTTCGCTCGCGGTCTGTCGCACCGGGGCCGAGCTGCTGCAGCGAAGCGAGTCCCGGCCGCAGCAGCAGCGAGCCGACGAAGTTCAGCCCGGCGGTGATCACCGCGATCACCGCGGCGAAGCCGAGGATCAGCAGGGGGTAGCGGCGGATCGCGGTGATCGCGCCGTCGAGGATGTCGCCGACGTTCAGCGGGCGCAGGGCGATCACGCCCGGCTTCCCGAGCCCAGCGGGGTTCGGCATGCCGTAGGGCGGCTGGGCGTACGGCGGCTGCGGCGCCTGGTACTGCGGCGCGCCCGGCGGCGGGGACGTCGGCGACTGCCACTGTCCCGGCTGGGGGGTTTGCGCAGGCTGCCCGGCCGATGGGGCCTGCTGGGCGTCCGGTGAGGGCACGGACTGCTGCGGAATGCCCTGGCTCGGTGTCGGCGCGTCGGCGCCTTCCGGGCCGGACGTGCCACCGGTGTCTGTCATCGAAGCCCCTCGCCCTCAAACCATCGCTTGGTCACACTCTTCCAGAGGCCCACAAACCGGACCAGAGCTGGGGTGATCGGAGCTGCTACCGCAAGTACTGTCCCGAAGCACTGGGTAACCACACCGTTCCCTCGTTATGCTGAACCTGGGCCGGGCAGACCCGGTTCGCGCCGAGACCCTTCGGGACAGCATCGATGACGCAACCGCCCCACGGTCAATGGCCGCCACGCGGGGCCGTCCAGCCACCGCCCGTGCCTGGCAGGCCGCCCGCAGGCCCGTGGCAGGGCCAGCCCGCGCCGTGGCAGGGCCAGCCCCACCAGTTCCCGGCGCCGCCGCGCAAGTCCGCCGGCGCCATCGTCGGGATCTGCCTCGGCGCCGTCGCCGTGCTGGTGCTCGGCCTGGTCGCGATAGTCGCGCTCAACCACAACGACAACACCCCGGTGGCGAACGCGAACTACGCCCCGCCCGCGCCCACCCCGACGGACCCGGCCACGCTGCCGCCAAGCGGCTCGTCCTCACCCGCGTCGTCCACGAGCGCGATGCCCACGCCGTCCACGGTGACCTCACCGAGCGCCGAAGGCCCGCAGAAGGTCCTCAAGCTGGGCGACCACCCGATCCTGCAGGACCCGAACGCCGGTCTGCAGAACCGGACGTGCAGCCTCCCGCCGTGGCAGAGCACCCAGGACGGCGCGGAGGCCTTCTTCACCGCCGCCAGTAAGTGCCTCGACGCCGCGTGGGGCCCGTTCCTCGAGGCCTACCACCTGCCGTTCACCTCGCCGGAGTTGCATTTCCCGACCGGGGCGAGCTTCGACACCGAATGCGGCACGATCCAGGTCGGCATCGCGACGGCCGCGTACTACTGCGAAAACAACCTCTACGTGCCCTTCCGCGGGCTGCAGACCGACCAGTACGGCAACAACCCGGGCGTCTACCTGGCGTTGTTCGCCCACGAGTACGGCCACCACGTGCAGGAGGTCGCCGGGCTGATGGACGCCGCCTGGCAGAAGATCTACGAAGCGGGCCAGACCAGCCCGGCCGGGCTGGAGATGTCGCGACGCAAGGAACTGCAGGCCCAGTGCTTCTCCGGCATGTTCCTCGGCGCGCACGTCGACCAGGGCGGCACGATCGACCGCGACATGTACAACAAGGCCTGGAACGACCAGGAGACCCGCGGCGACAACACCTCCCGCAGCCACGACCACGGCACGAACGCGCACTACGCGTCGTGGTGGCGCGCGGGCGCGACGAACAACCGCATCGCGGACTGCAACACCTTCTCCGCACCCTCGTCCGCAGTCTCCTGACGCCCTGACGCCCCTGGTCGACGGTCCCTGAAGGCCACCTTCACGGCGTAAAACGCTGTGAAGGTGGCCTTCAGGGACCATCCACGCGAGGCCCTGGCGGGGCTCAGGCAGCGACGACGGCGCGCCGAGGGCCGCGGAGCACCAGGAACGTGTACATCCCGCCCGCGAAGCAGCTGAGCACCAGCAGCGCGAGGCCGACCGGACGGCGCAGGTCACTGGCGCCCACCACGGTCTCGGCCGCGGTCACCTGGATCGTGCCGGTCTCGGCGGCGCCGTCGGGCACGGTGACGTCGATCCGCTCCCCCTTGCCGTGGCCGCAACCGTCGAGCATGCCGTCCCGGTTCTTGCCGCCGAAGGAGAACCGGACCGCCTCGCCCGCGTTGGCCCCGGTGCAGGCCGCGGGGGTGACGACCTCGGCCTGGACCGTCGAGCCCACCGGGGTGCTGCTGATGCCGAAGAGCCCGGGACCGAGGAACCAGGCCAGCACGACCACCAGCAGACCCACACCACCGGCGAAGGCCAGCACGTTCCAGCTCAGGGAGAGCTGCTGTCTGGCGGGGTCGGATCGCTGGCGCACGAGGTCAATCGTTCCAGATAGTCCCGGCAAAACACAGCGAGCGGCCACCGGCCGTGATCACGATCGGCAACGTCCGGCATACGGGCGGTTTTCGGGCTGGCGCTTGGGGCGTACCCGCTCAACGCTGGATGGTCTCCGAAGCGGTCACCTTCCGCACATACAGCAGCTTGTCGCCCGGCTCGATCGCGTCCGCCTGCGGCGCGTCGACGCGGTAGAGCACGCCGTCGCGGACCACGCCGAGCACGAGGTCGGGCAGGTGCCGCGGCGACCCGCCCTCCTCGGACTGCTCGACGGGCCGTTCGGCGATGGCGAGCCCGGACTCGGGCGTCAGCAGGTCCTCGACCATGTCCACGACCAGCGGGGTCGACGTCGCTATGCCCAGCAGGCGGCCGGCGGTCTCGCTGGACACCACGACCTGGCTCGCGCCCGACTGCTTGAGCAGGTGGACGTTCTCCGCCTCCCGCACCGACGCCACGATGTGCGAGTCCGGCGCGAGCTCACGGGCGGTCAGCGTGACGAGGACGGCGGTGTCGTCGCGGTTCGGCGCGACGACCACGGCGCGGGCTCGCTGCACCCCGGCCACCCGCAGGACGTCGGCGCGGGTGGCCGAGCCGTGCACGGTGACCAGGCCGAGCGCGCTGGCCGCGTCGAGGGCCTGCTGGTCGGTGTCGACGACCACGATGTGGCCGGGTTCGGTGCTCTCGTCCCCGAGGAGGGTGTTCACGGCGGACCGGCCTTTTGTGCCGAATCCGACGACCACGACGTGGTCCTGCACCTTCGTCCTCCATTTTTGGATCTTGAAAGCCTGCCGGGAGCGCTCGGTGAGCACCTCCAGGGTGGTCCCGACCAGCACGATCAGGAACAGCACGCGCAGCGGCGTGATCACGAGGACGTTGACGAGCCTCGCCGACGCCGTGGCGGGCGCGATGTCGCCGTAACCGGTCGTGGACAGGGAGACTGTCGCGTAATAGAGGCTGTCGAGCAGGGAAAGCCCGTCACCGTTGACGTCGCGATACCCCTTGCGGTCGAGGTAGACGATCATCACGGTCACCAGCAGCGCCAGCAGCGCGCCGATGATCCGTTTCAGGATCGCGCGCATCGGGCTGACGGTCAGTTCCGGCATCCGGATCACGCCGACGAGCTCGTGATCGGGGCGGTCGCTCAGCAGGCCGGTCAGTGGCAGGCGCCTGATCTTCATGCACCAGCCCGCCGCGGGCGGTGTTCAGCGTCACTCACGCCCGGAGGATAGCCGACCGGTCAGCTCATCCGCCGTGTGCGAGGCTCGAACGATGTCGTCCGCCCCGGGCCGCTCGCAGCGGCCAGCCCTCCTCCTCGCCGCACTGCTCGGCACGTCCGGCGTCCTGCACTTCGCCCGGCCCAAGCCGTTCGATTCGCTGGTCCCGAAGGAGCTGCCCGGCTCCCGCCGCACCTGGACCCATCTGTCCGGGGTCGCCGAGCTGGGCGTCGCCGCCGCGATCGTCACCCCGCGCACCAGGAGGCTGGGCGGCCTGGCAGCCGCACTGCTGTTCGTCGGCGTGTTCCCCGGCAATGTCAAGATGGCGCTCGACGCCGAGCGCAAGGGCAAGCCCGCCAAGGACCGCGCGATCGCCTGGGGCCGCCTGCCCGTGCAGTGGCCGCTGGTGGAGTGGGCGCTACGGGTCCGCGACAACGGCTAGGTGGCTGGTGTCGAACGGGGTGTGGAGGGCTCGGGTCGCGTGGTGAGTTGGGCGGAACAGGCCGGATCGTTGTGGTGAGTGGCCGTGGCTGGCTTGTGGGCGAGAGGGCATGGCTGATCCTGGTGCGGCGGTGAGGGCGTGGACACCGGCTGTGGGCCGCTCGTTGGCCTGCTATCTGGCGGTCAGGTGGTAGTGGCGGTCCATTGTCCTG
>NZ_JAYMZS010000054.1:0-905 GCF_035828755.1 Amycolatopsis sp. H20-H5
GCACGAAGAGCAGGACGGTGGCATCGGGCCGCGCGGGCCAGGTGGACTGCAGCGCCAGCCGCCACGAATCGGTGACGCCCGCGACCCGCCCGCTGACCGTCTCCCCGGTCGGCAGGCCGGACGACGTCGTCGGCCAGAGCACGGTTTCGGTGACAGCGAGCAGCCCGGCGACGAGAGCAAGCACCGGCCGCCAAGGCTCCAGCGCCGCCTTTCCCGAGCACAGCGCGGCCACGGCGAACACCACGGCCGCGACCACCCCGACCGGCAGCAGCAACGCGCCGAGGCCGAAGACCGGCGCGAACAGCAGGCCCGCTATCGCGACGCTGAGCGCCACGCAGGCGGTGGGCAGAATCCGGGCGGCCGTCATGTCGCGATCTCGTTCCAGCGGCGAACGGCCTCCACCGCGGTCGCCGCCGCGACCACCCGTGCCCCGGCGACCACGCCCTGGCCCCGCGCGGTCTCGGACAGCGCGATCAGGAAGATCACCCCGAACCGCCGTCGCATCAACGCCAGCGCGGCGGGCTCGGCGAGACCGCCACTGACGACGACGAGCGAACCGCCACCGGACCCACGGCTCGCGGACAGCACCGCGGGCATGACCGTCCCCGTGCTCCCACCGTCCTGCCCCAGCTCGCACAGCTCGTCGAGCAGGCGCCGCGCGGCGGGCGGGCCGCCAGCGGTCGGCATGTCCAGGCCAGTCGAGGTGACGAGCCTGCTGTGATGACCAGCCAGCGCGGACGCGACGAGCAGCGACGCGGCGACATCGACGGCCTCCTCGAAACCGGCGGGCGGCAGCGAACCGGCCCGGTCGTCGAGCAGCAGGGTGAACCGCGGCTGCCGCGGGTCGGTCAGGTCGCGCCCCCTCAGCCTCCCGGTGCGCGCCGTCGCCTTCCCGTGCAGAAGCC
>NZ_JAYMZS010000054.1:915-58047 GCF_035828755.1 Amycolatopsis sp. H20-H5
CCCTCCCTCGACGCCAGGGGTGTACTCGCGGACGTCCTGCAGATCGACCGCGCCGCGCAGCGCGTCGTCGGTGGTGGCGCCTTCATGGTGATGACGTGGGTGGCCGTCGACGAGCGCGCGCGCCGCGAGCCGCCGCGGGTGCACCCACAGCGTCGCGGTCTCACCCGTGGGCACGCGGTGGGCGGCCAGGCCGAACGGATCCGAACGCAGCAGCGTCAGCGGTCCCACCTCGGCCTTCCCGCGTTTCGCCGTGGCCAGCTCATAGTGATAGACCGCCTCGCCGCCCGCGGGCAGGCCCCGCACCTGGACAGTGCGGACGCCGCCGTCGGACTGGTCCGTGGCGAGGAAGGCGGCTTGCCGCTTGTCGGTGGGGTTGCGCACCTGGAGCCGGGCCACGGCGGGCTCCCCACGTTCCACCCGATCGGGGTAGACCGAACGACGCACGTCGACGCGGACCCCCCAGATGGTGACCAGGACGGCCGAGACCACGGCGGCGAACAGCACCACGCCCAGCACCCACAACACCGGATAGCCGCCAAGGTAACCGGCGACACCCAGCAGCAAGGAGAGCGCGAGCACGGCGCCACCGCGCCGGGTCAACCGCCACATCTGTTCGCTGTCCCCGTCACCGGCCGGCGGTGCTGATCGCGGGCGCGGGGGTGGCGGCCAGCACCTCACGCACGACTTCGGCCGTGCCGAGCTGGTTGAGCTCGGCGTCCGCGGTGAGGATGAGCCGGTGCCCGAGCACCGGGACGGCGACGTCCTTGATGTCGTCCGGGGTGACGAACCCGCGGCCGTCCGTGGCGGCCAGCGCCTGCGCCGTCCGGACGAGCGCGATGCTGCCGCGGGGGCTCGCGCCGAACCGCACCATGGCGTGCTGGCGGGTCGCGGCGGCCAGGCGTGCGGCGTACTCGACCACGCCGCGCTCGATGTGCGAGTGCCGCACCTCCTCGATCGCGGCGCTCACCATGGCGACGTCGACCACCTGCGGCAGGTCCTCCGGGGTGACCCCGGCGCAGTCGCTCATGATCACCAGCACCTCGGACGCGAGGTCCGGATAGCCCACCGACAGCCGCATCAGGAACCGGTCGAGCTGGGCCTCGGGCAGCCGGTAGGTGCCCTCCATCTCGATCGGGTTCTGCGTCGCGACCACCAGGAACGGCCGCGGCACCTGATGCGCGACCGAATCCACCGTCACGCGCCGCTCCGCCATCACTTCGAGCAGCGCGGACTGCGTCTTCGGGGTGCCTCGGTTGATCTCGTCGGCCACCACGATGTTCGCGAAGATCGCGCCGGGGTGAAAGGTGAACCGCTCGTCACGCTGGTGGTAGACGGTGACGCCGGTGATGTCGCCGGGCAGCAGGTCGGGGGTGAACTGGATCCGGTTCCACTTCCCGTCGATGCTGCGCGCCAGGCAGCGCGCGAGCGTCGTCTTGCCGACACCCGGGACGTCCTCGATGAGCAGATGTCCTTCGGCGAGCAGAGCGGCCACGGCCAGCCGGACCAGCTCCGGCTTGCCGCGGACCACCTGCTGCACGTTGTTGCCGATCAGCGCCGAGACCTCCCCGGCACGCGTCCTGCTCACCCAGCACTCCAAGTGATCGTGTTGGACCTGACACTGCCGTCGTCAGTGGCGACGTAGACCTTGTCCCCGGCTCCGGGATAGTAGAAGGCATCCGTCGAAGCTGTGCCATCCGCTTCGATCAGCACTCCACGGCCCGTGTTGCCGTAGTCCGGGTTGGTCGAGTACGGCTTCAGATTGACCATGGTGCCGGGGGTGAACCCGCTCAGCACGATGTGCATCCAAGCGCAGTTCGGTGACGGGCACTGGTTCTGGTCACCGTTGTAGGACGGGCCCCGCGAAAGGACCAGCTTCGGCTTCGGCAGGGCGGGCCCGTCCACGGTGGTCGTGGCCGCCGGACCGCGGCCGGCGCTGTTCTGCGCCATGACGATGATCGTGTAGGTGATCCCGGCGCGCAGGGCGGGAATCGTCCGGGAGAGGGTGCCGCCCGCAACGGTCACCGAGCCGGAGCCCGTCCCGGAGGACGGCTTCCAGGACACCACGTAGCCCGTGATGGCCGCACCGTTCGCGGCCGCCGCGCCCCAGGTGACCTGCCCGCTCGTGCCCTGGAGCCGGGCCTTGAGGTTGCCAGCCACGCCGGGCGGGCTCGCCGGGATCGGCTTCTGCACGGGCGGCGACGGCACCGGCGGCGGCTGGGCGGGTGGCTGAGGCTTCTGCACCGGCGGCTGCGAGGTCTGCTTCGGCGGGTTGTCCTTGCGTACGTCCGGCTTCGCGGGCGGCTGCTCGGTCTTCGGCGGCACCTGGGACACCGGTGGCTCCTGCGAAACGGGCGGAACGACCGGGGTCGGCTGCACCGGCGAGGTGGTCGGCGTGGGCGGCTTGTCAGCGCCCGCCACGGGCACCGGCGTGACCGCCCCGGCGGGGTCGACCACCATGACGTGCTTGGCCTCGCCGCCGTCGACGTACACCCGGTCGTCGTCGCCGCGGACCAGCCGGGGCTCACCCGATTCCGCCGGGATCGCCGTCTTCTCCCGCACGGTGCCGTCGGGGCCGTAGGTGAGCACGTTGTTGTGCGTCAGGTCGAGCAGGACCACGGCGGACGAGCTCGCGGTGGGCCCGGCGTACGAGCCGTCGGCCAGTGAGATCGTGACGGGGGCGAGGGACGGGCGGCCGGTGTCGAGGCCGCTGGCGTCGACGAAGACCAGGCGGCGCGCGGCCGGTTCGAGGATCGCGATCCGGCCCTCGGCGGCGCTCAGCGCGATCTTCGCGGCGGGGGAGACGTCAGTGTTGATCTTGACCGCCTCGCCGAGGCCGTCACCGCTGATCAGCCGGAGTTCGTCGGCGGTGGTGTCGACGAAGACCGCCTGCTTGCCCACCACGGTCAGTGCCCCGTCGTGGCCGGTCGGCACGGTGATCGGGCAGTTGACCTGGCTGGCGGACTTCGGCAGCTCGCACAGCTTGCCGGTGGCGCGCTGGTGCAGCCAGAGCGTGCCGTCGGGGGTGGCGACCGGCTCGCCGAGCGCGCCGCCCGCGTTGATCGTCTCGAACTCGCTGCCGGTGCGGACGATCTGGCCCGCCTCCTTGTAGACCACGTACGGCCCGCCGGTGGCCTCGACCAAGGAAGGCAGCTCGCCGGTCGGCGCGGCGACCGACTTCTCCACCGACAGGTTCGACTTGCCGAACTGGGTGATCCTCGACCCGCCGAGCACGAACCCGCTGGTGTCGCCCTGGACGACCTGGCTGTTCGGGTCGAGGCCGTCGATCCGGACCTGGTTGTCGACGACCTTGGCAGCGCCGTCGATGTGGAAGACGATGCCCAATGCCGCGTTGCTGATCCAATGGCCGGACTGCGCGAAGCGGAGGCCGCCGGTCGGATCGGCGGCGCCGGACACGGCCACGGTCACGGCCGTCACGCACACGGCGACCAGCGCCACCAGCGGCAGCCGTCGGCGAAACCCCTTGTCGGTCACGGTCCGAGCATAGGCGAATCCGCTCCAGAATTGATCCATCAGGCGTACACCGGTGCAGCATTCGCCTGCTCAGGGCTGTCATCGGAACCTCATGTGCCCGGCGCGACCATGGACGCCATGGGGAACGGGGAGTGACATGGTGCTCTTTCGGATATTGGGACCGCTCGAGGTGCTCGGCCACGACGGGTCCGCGCGACGGCCCGGCGCCGGGAAACCGGCCACCGTGCTGGGCGCCTTACTGCTGGCACCGGGCACCTGGGTGAGCGTGGACAGGCTGGTCGGGCTCGCCTGGCCGGGAACGGCACCGCCCACCTCGGCGGAGGCCAACCTCAAGACGTACGTGTGGCAACTGCGGCGCCTGCTGCCCGAGCACGCCGACGGTTCCCGCATCGAAAGCGGCTCCGGCGGATACCGGCTGCGCCTCGACGCCGGTGAGCTCGACGCGGACCAAGCGGCCCGCCACTTCGCCCACGCCCGGCTGGCCACCGCCGCCGGCGACCACGAAACCGCGCTCGACCTGCTGCAGCGGGCATTGCGGCTCTGGCGCGGACAACCGCTGGCCGGGTTGGACTGCCTCGCGGGTGAGGCCGTCGAACGGCTCGGCGAGCTGCGCGGTCAGCTGCGGGAGAGTCTCGCCGAGACGCAGCTGAAGCTGGGCCGCACCGCCGACGCGGTGGCCACGCTGCGCGTGCTGACCGCGGAAGATCCCCTGCGTGAGGACGCTTGGGCCCGGCTGGTCCGGGCGCTGCACACCATGGGCAGGCCCGCCCAGGCGCTCGCGGCGTATCACCAGGCGTACCGGCTGCTGGCCACCGAACTGGACGTCCGGCCGGGACCCGAGCTCACCGAGGCGCTCCGGCTGGTGCGCGGGGACCGGAGTCCGTCCGCACCTTCACCGCGCCGCGAACTCCCGCGTGACGTGCCGTGGTTCACCGGCCGCGACGAGGAACTCCGCGCCGTGCGTCGCGCCTGTGGCGACATCGCGCCGGTGATCGTGGTCGATGGGGAGGCCGGGACGGGCAAGACCGCGTTCGCGGTGCACGCGGCCGGGCTGGCGCCCGAACGGTTCCCGGACGGCCAGTTCTTCGTCGACCTGCACGCCCGCGACCGGCTGACCCCGCTCGAGCCGTTCGACGTACTGGGCCGCCTGCTGCGCGGCCTGGGCCTCCCGACGGCCCTCGTCCCGTCCGAGGTGGACGAGCGGGCCGCGCTGTGGCGCTCCGAACTCGCCTGCCGACGGCTCCTGCTGGTCCTGGACGACGCGGCGAGCCGCGAGCAGGTCGAGCCGCTGCTGCCGGGAACGGGGTCGAGCGCGGTCCTGATCACCACCCGCGACCGCCACTGGCACGTGGACGGCGCCACCCGGCTCCACCTCGGCCCGCTGCCCCCGGCCGAGGCCGTCGAGCTGTTCCGCGCGGCCGCCGGGAACCGCTGCGGGCGCGACGACGCCGCGTCCGTCGCGAGGATCGTGCGTTATTGCGACGGCAGGCCGCGGGCGCTGCGCGACCTCGCGGCGACCCTGCAAGCAAGTCCTCAGTGGACAGTCCAGCGGCTCGCCGCCGGGCTCGGCTGCCAGGAGCACGGGAAGATCGCCTGACCCCACCCCCAGCGATCTCCCGGCGCCCACCCCAGTGTCAGGAAAGGGTCTTTCAGGACACTTTTCGTCATGAAAGACCCTTTCCTGACACTTCCGAGCCTCAGCCCCACGTGACGCCTGCCGGTTCCCGGATCGTGGCGTTGAGGCGGTTGAACAGGTTCGTGGTGGCGATCCAGAGGATCAGCGCCGCGAGCTGCTGCTCGTCGAAATGGCCGGCGACGGCGTCCCAGATGTCGTCGGGGACCGCGTCCGCCCGGTCGGCCAGGCGGGTCATGGCCTCGGCCAGTGCGAGCGCGGCGCGTTCGCCGTCGGTGAAGTAAGGCGCCTCGCGCCAGGCGGCCACCGAGAACAGCCGTTCGTCGGTTTCGCCCGCCTTCTTGGCGCTGAGCGCACCGCCGGTGACGCAGACGCTGCACCCGTTGAGCTGGCTGGTCCGCAGGTGGACGAGGTCGAGGGTCGGCTGGGGCACACCGCCCTTGCCGGTGGCCTTCAGCAGCGCCTGGATGGTCTTCATCGCGTCCGAGAGGACCGTCGCCGGGTTCTTCATGCGTGCCTGCATCGTCCGTGCTCCTTCGTTTCGATCCGTCCTCCCCCTGACGGATCGAAACGAAGGAATGTGACCGGCGTCCGGCGGCTTGCCGAGACCGCCGGCTCAGCCAGCGCCCGCTCGGGGCATGCGATGCTGGCCGCATGGACGCCGATCCCGACTCCGGTCTGCTTTCCCCGGTTCGCGCGGGCACTCCGGCCGAAGCCGCGACGGGCGACCTCGCCTGGGTGCAGGCCATGCTCGACGCCGAGGCCGCGCTGGCCAGGGGCCAAGCCCGGCTCGGCACGGTTCCACCGGAAGCCGCGGCGGCCATCACGGCGGCCGCGCGCGCCGAGCGGGTGGATCTGGTCGCGCTGGCCAGGGGCGCGCGGGAGACGGCGAATCCCGTGGTCGGGCTGGTGAAGGCGCTGAGCGCCGCCGCCGGGGAAGCCGCCGAGTACGTCCACCGCGGCTCGACCAGCCAGGACATCTTCGACACGGCCATGATGCTGGTCGCCGATCGCACCCTCCGGCTGCTCGACGCGGACCTCACGGCCGTCGCCGCCGCGCTCGGCGAGCTCGCCCGCGAGCACCGCGACACCACGATGGCGGGCCGCACCCTGACCGCCCATGCCGTGCCCACCACATTCGGGCTCAAAGCCGCGGGCTGGCGTCAGCTCGTGCTCGACGCGGGGGTGCGGGTCCGCCGGGTGCTCGACGGCGGATTGCCCGTGTCGCTGGGCGGCGCGGCCGGGACTCTCGCGGCCTACCTCGAGTACGCGCGGGTCGCCGGGGTCGACCGGACGGGGTACGCCGAACGGCTGACCGCCGCGTTCGCCGAGGAGACCGGACTCGCCGCGGGTGGGCTGCCCTGGCACACCCTGCGCACCCCGACCGCCGACCTGGCGGCCGTCCTCGCCTTCACCGCCACCGCGCTCGGCAAGCTCGCGGTCGACGTCCAGACCCTGGCCAGGACCGAGATCGCCGAGGTCAGCGAGCCCACCGGGGGTGGTTCGTCGGCGATGCCCCATAAACGCAACCCGGTGCTCGCCACGCTGATCCGCTCGGCCGCGCTGCAGGTCCCGGTGCTCGCCGCGGGCGTCACCCAGTCGGTCGTCGCGGAGGACGAACGGTCCGGTGGCGCCTGGCACGCCGAGTGGCAGCTGCTGCGCGAGTGCCTCCGGCTCACCGGCGGCGCGGCGCACACCGCCGTCGAGCTCGCGAACGGACTGGTCGTGCACGCCGAGCAGATGCGCGCGAATCTCGACGCGACCCACGGCCTGATCGTGTCCGAGCGCCTCTCGGCCGTCCTGGCGCCCCGCCTCGGCAAGGCCACCGCCAAGGAGCTGCTGGGCAAGGCGTCGGCACAGGCGTTGCGAGAGGGCCGTTCGCTCGGGGACGTCCTCACCGAGGTCCTCGACCCGGACGAGCTCGAGGGCCTGCTGGACCCCGCGGCGTACACCGGGGCCGCCGGACAGCTGGTCGACAAGGCACTCGGAAAACAATCCAAGTCCGGTTGAACCGCTTCTCCGGAGCGTCCGTGTTAGGGGTACAGCCAGCCCGCGCAGGCCGCGGATCCCCACGGATACAAGGAGAATTCCATGCTTCGCACGCGTCTCGTCCTCTCCGTCGCAGCCGCCGCGGCAGGACTGACACTGCTCAGCGCCTGCGCCGGTGGCGGCAGCACCCCGGCGCCGGCCGCGCAGGTCGTCCCGGCCGGTTCCGGTGGCGGTAACGCCGCCGTCCAGGCACCCGCCCAGGCTCCGGCGGCCGAACCGACCAAGCTCGCCGTGGCCGAAGCAGGTGGACTCGGCCAGGTGCTCACCGACAAGGACGGGATGACGCTGTACCGCTTCAACAAGGACACCGCGAAGCCGCCGAAGTCCACTTGCGACGGTGACTGCGCGAAAACCTGGCCCCCCGTCACGAGTCGCGGCGAGGTCGAGGCGACTGGGGTGGACAAGAGCCTGGTCGGCAAGGTGACCAGGGCGGACGGCAGCGAGCAGGTCACCGTCGGCGGCTGGCCGCTGTACAAGTTCTCCAAGGACACCAAGGCCGGTGACACCAAGGGCCAGGGCGTGAGCGGCACCTGGTACGCCGCGAACGCGAAGGGCGCCAAGGCCGGTCCCGAGGCGACGAAGCTCATCGCGGGCAACGTCGACGGTGTCGGCCCGGTGATCACGGACAAGGAAGGTTTCACGCTGTACCTGTTCACCAAGGACACCAAGAAGGCCACCAAGTCCGCCTGCGAGGGCGACTGCGCCAAGACCTGGCCCGCGGTGCTGGCCAAGGGCAAGGTCGAGCTCGAAGGCGTCGCGTCGAAGCTGGTCTCCAGCATCAAGCGCGCGGACGGCAGCGAGCAGGTCACCGTCGGCGGCTGGCCCGTCTACCGCTACGCCATGGACACCCAGGCCGGCGAGGCCAAGGGCGCGGGCGTCAAGGGCACCTGGTTCCCGATCGAGCCGAACGGCTGCAAGTCCGGCACCACCCCGGCCGCGAGCTCCTCGGCCGCCCCGTCGACCGCCGCCGCGCCTTCGAACTCCGGTTACGGCAGCGGCTACTGATCCTTCATTACTCCACAAAGGACGAAGCCCGGCCGTCACCTCCCGCGACGGCCGGGCTTCTTTGTGCGCCAAAACGGTTCGGTGCCCGCCCGCCTTCCAGACCGATGATTTGTGTCGCGATACTGCTTGCCCGCAGGGCCCAGCAGCGTCCCGACTTACCCCCTGAAACGTGACCCATCCCACAAAGTCGACCAGTTTTACCTGATTCAGCGAACTCGATCGGGTGAACTCGACAAGTCAAGGCATGCGCAAAGTGAGCGGCATCCTGCTGGTGGGGCTTTGCCTGGGCGCGGTGGGAGCCATGGTCTTCGTCCCACAGCTCAAGACTGCTTCCCCCCGTCCGATCGCGATCACGGCAATGGCGTCACCGAGTTCCCCGGCGCCCCCGCCCTCGCCGTCGCTCACACCGGAACCAAAACCGAAATCGGACTCGTCGGCGAGTTCCGTACCGCCGGAACCCCAGCAGGACGCGCCGTCGGCGCCGGACAAGGCCGCGCTCGACGCACTGGTGCCCGGCGGCAAGGTCAGTGCCATCGTCTTCGACCGGGTGACGGGCAAGACGACGCTTTCGGTGCGCGAGGACACGGCGTACACCTCGGCCTCCTTGGTCAAACTGCTGATCGCGACCGAGGTGCTCACCTCGGGCACCACGCCGGCCGCCACCGTCGGGCGCATGCTTTCCCACAGCGACGACAACATCGCGAACGCCCTGTGGGTAGTCGGCGGCGGACCGCAGATCGTCACCCGGTGGGCCTCCCGCATGGGCCTGACCTCGACCAGGGCCCCCGCCGATCCCGGACGCTGGGGCGACACCCTGATCACCGCGAGCGACGTCGTGCGGATCTACCGCTACCTGCTGGACGACGCCCCGGCCTCGATCCGCACAACCATCCTGACCGCCCTGCGCGGCGCGACCGAACAGGGTGCCGACGGGTTCCGTCAGTACTTCGGCATCCCGGACGGCGCCGACGGTCTGCAGTGGGCGGTGAAGCAGGGCTGGTCCTGCTGCCGGCCGACCCGGATCTTGCACACCAGCGGCTTGCTCGGGCAGTCGGACCAGTCGGACCGGTTCGTCGTCGCGGTACTGACCTCGCAGCCTCAGTCCGTCAGCTACGCGACCGGCTCGCGCCGGGTGACCTCCGTGGTCAGCGCGCTGCACCCGCTGCTCACGCAACCCTGACCACAACCGACCCAGCGGAATCGCCTGTGAACCCAGTACACAGGCGATTCGCTACTCGACCATGTCCACCAGCGCGCCCTGGGCGCCGGTCTGCGGCAGCGGCCACGGGCGGACGTCACCGGTCAGCGTCGCCCGGCTGGTCAATTCCGTGCTCGTCCCGGCGAGCCGCTGGCCGAGCCACGCGAGGACGTCGGGGATCTGCGTCTTGAACGCGTTCATGTTGTGCCCCGCGTCGGCGAGCACCCACGAGGTCAGCTGGGTAGGCGGCCGCACCGCCTTCTTCATCTGCGCGATCGACTGGCTCTCGTTGTTCTCCTTGTCACCGGCGATCGCGAGGATCTCGACCGGCGACGGGTGCTTGGCGAGGTTCATCGTGATGTTGTTGGCGTCCGCGATGTCCTGCCTGCCCTGGAACAGGTTCTCCGTCTCCTTGTCGATCGAGGCCTTGTCGTACCCGCTCACGCTGGCCGCCAGGCCGTACCACTGCGGATGTCGGGTCACCAGGTTCATCGCGCAGTAGCCGCCGGAAGACCAGCCCCCGATCGCCCACGACCGGCGATTGGGGCTGACTCCGAGCTTCTTGATCGCCCAGTTGCGCAGGTCCATCGTGAGGAACGTGTCGTTGGCCGCGCCATTGACCTCGTCGACGCATTCGGTGTCGTGGCCGACCTTCGGGACCCCGGTCGGGTCCGGCATGATCACCACGGTCGGCGCCAGCACGTGTTTCGCGATCGCGAGGTCGAGCTGCTCCGGCAGGTGGTAACAGCAGATAGCGACCTCGGGCCCGGACGGGTAGTTCGGAATCCATTCGATGACCGGGAATTTGAGGTCGTGATAGGCCTTGTCGTAGTACTGCGGCGGAAAATACACCGACACGTTGCGCGTGATGCCGGTCCGATCGCCTTTCACCGTCAGGGTCACGATCGAACTTTTGCCCTCTTTCGCGCGCATTTGCCCGGCATCGCGAAATTTGTCCAGGTCGTCGCCGTTGTCACCGACGTTGGTGCCCTCGGCGTTATACACCTGCGTACCGAGCAGCGCGCCGAGGCTCGGGAAGAACCCGCCGATCATGTTGCCCGCCATCGCGGTGCTCACGATCACCAGCACGACCGCGAGCAGGGTGGTCGCGCTGCGGCCGACCTGCTTGCGCTTCCAGCGGTCCCAGAACCACGGGACGGCGACCACGGCCAGCAGAGCCAGCACGGCGACCACGATCATGTTGACGGTCGAGTCGAGCCGGATCGCGCTCAGGTGCATGGGGTCTCGTGTTCCTTCCGGGCGCGCCGTACACACGCCTTATTGCGCAGGACTCCGCCTGCCGGAAAGACGTCCAGCAGGTCACCTTTGTTGTACCGCGTGACGGGCATCACACGGCCAGGACAGTGGAGCCCCCGAGGGGCGGTACCGATTCCGGCGGCGTCGAACGCGCCGCGCTTCCTCTGTTCGTCTTCATGATCGCGGCGAGTACCGACCGTGTTTCACCCAGTGCGGTGAGCATCACAAACTCGCGAATGAATTCCGCCGGTGTCGCACACCCGCGCCACCGAGCTTAGCGACGCGAGCGGCCTCGTCCGCACGCAGGACTCCTGGCCCGTCGACGGGCCGCTAACATCGGGGTACTGAGCACGGGGGGACGACGATGCTTGATCACGACGATGCCTTGAAGGCGGTGGAGAGCAGCCTGGACCGCCCTTCCGCGGCCCGGGTCTACGACTATTTCATCGGCGGGAGCACCAACTACGCCATCGACCGGAACTTCGCCGAGATGGTTCGCCTGCGGCTGCCGCTGATGGGCGACTACTGCCTGACCAGCCGTCAGTTCCTCGGCCGCGCGGTCCGTCAGTGCGTGGGCGCCGGGATCACCCAGTTCGTCGACATCGGCTCCGGCCTGCCGACGGCGGGCAACGTGCACGAGGTCGCCGACGAGGTCCGTCCCGACGAGGACACGCACGTCCTCTACATCGACAACGAACCGATCGCGCTCGCGCATTCGACCCTGCTGCTGGCCGATACCGCCGACCCGGCCCGTCACCACGCGATCGCGGCCGACTTCCTGCAGCCGGAAGACCTGTGGGATCGGGTGTCCGCGTCGGGCATCATCGACGTCGACCTGCCGATCGCGCTGGTGATCAACGCGGTCATGCACTTCGTCAAGGACGACCAGGACCCCGACGCGCTGCTGACGTTCTACCGCGAACGGCTGGCGCCCGGTTCGCTGCTGGTGCTGTCGCAGATGACCAACGAGAACCCGGTCAACGAGGACGAGCGCCAGGCACTGGTCGATCTGCTCGAGTACTACGAGACCACGACGAACCACGGTTTCCTGCGCACGAAGGACGAGTTCTCGCGGTTCTTCGGCGGCTGGCCGATGCTCGCCCCCGGCCTCGTCTACGCGCCGGCGTGGCACCCCGACGAGCACACCGTCTTCGCCGGATCGCCCTCGGAATCCCGGGTCATCGGCGGCGTCGCGCGCAAGCCCGCGCCGTGATCCACACCCGGGTTCCATCCTGGGGTTGAGGCTTCGAGCGGAGCGCGCGGGCACCGTGGTGGCAGTCGGTCACCTCGGGAGGAACACTCGTGAACAGCTCGGTCAACATCCTCGTCGGCCTGGTCGTCCTGGTCTGGCTGCTGTCGCGGCAGGTCCAGAAACGGCTGGTCCAGCAGGACCGCAAACCGGCGGTCCTGCTCATCCTGCTCGTGCTCGGCGCCCTCCAGCTGACGACATTGTTCAAGGACAGCCGCCCGGACGCCACGGTGATCGTGCTGGTCGTGGTCAGCCTCGCGATCGCCGCGGGGTTCGGGGTGGTCCGCGCTTACACCGTCAAGCTGTGGCGCGCGGACGGGCAGCTCTGGCGGCAGGGCACCTGGGTGACGCTCGTGCTGTGGATCGCCGCGATCGGCATCCACTTCGGCATGGACTTCGTCATCGACGGCGCGAGCGGCACGAAAGGCATCGGCAGCGCGTCGATCCTGCTCTATCTGGCAGTCTCGCTCGGCGCACAGCGGCTCGTCGTGCAGTCCCGCGCAAGCCGGTTAATCCGCGCCTGAGGGATCAAGACGCTTCGCTGCGCGGGGTCCCCAACTCGCCCAACGCGGCGAGAACGGCATAGCGACCGAGAAGCACCGCGCGCCGCAAGACCAGCGGATCGCGCTCGATGGCGCCCACATCCGGCGATTCGAGCGGCGGGCGGATGCTCAGGATCGCGTCGTCGTGCGCGAGCGCTTCCTCGTCGGCGAGGTCGCGGGCGTACTGCTCGCGCCACGCCTCCACCGTGCCGGGCGCGAACCGCCGCAGATACCGGGGCACCACCACGTCCTGCACCCGCGGCGGCCGCACCGGAAGCTCGTCGGCGCGCCGGGTGCGCAGCACCACGACGTGCGTCGCGCCCTGTTTGACCGCGGTGTGGAACGGGAGTGGCTCCGACATCCCGGCGTCGACGAACCGCCGCCCGCCGAGCTCGATCGGGCGACCGGCCAGGATCGGGATGCACGCGGTCGCCTTCATCGCGAGTTTCAGCGTGTCCGCGTCGACGATGAACGGGTTCAGGTCCGTCGACTCGCCGGTGTCCGCGTCGGTGCCGAGCGGGTGGTAGGTCACCGGGCTGGCCAGGATCGCCGGGAAGTCCATCGGTTCGAGCCGCGAATAGACCTCGTAGACGAGGTAGTCGGTGTCGACGACCGGACGGCCGCGCAAGGGACCGAGCGGGTTCATCACCCGCCGCATCACAGCGGGGTTCCACCACGACCGCATCCCCGTCGCGGACCGTCCGCACAGCAGCCAGGCGCCGTTCAGCGCCCCGGCCGACGAGCCGTAGACCGCGTCGAACGCGGGCAGCACGCCGAGCTCCTCCAACGCCAG
Organism: Amycolatopsis sp. H20-H5; assembly: GCF_035828755.1. Classification (NCBI taxonomy): domain Bacteria; kingdom Bacillati; phylum Actinomycetota; class Actinomycetes; order Pseudonocardiales; family Pseudonocardiaceae; genus Amycolatopsis; species Amycolatopsis sp. H20-H5. The sequence goes on from NZ_JAYMZS010000054.1 coordinate 14,134, forward strand.
CACCATCCCGCTGGAGTAGGTCCCGCGGCTGCTGCCGCCCTCGATCGCGAGCGCGAGGCGCTGCCCGTCGGTCCGCTTCCCCGGCAGGCTGCTGTCCCGCATGCGCTCCGCGATCAGCTTCAATACCTCTTGCACACCTTTATTCAACTCCCGTCGCGCCACCGAATTCCCCTGCTCGTGACCCCGGGCCGGGTGATCCGCCAAGCGATATGCGTCTCGTTGCACTGCAACTAGGTGCATATAATGCTGAGACCATGGCACTGGAACACGCGATCCTGGTCTCGCTGTCCGAGCGCACCGGCTCGGGCTACGAGCTCGCGCGCCGGTTCGAAAAGTCGATCGGCCTGTTCTGGAGCGCCACCCACCAGCAGATCTACCGCGTGCTCAAGCGCATGGAAGAGGCGGCCTGGGTCGGTGTCGACCTGGTCGAACAGTCCGGTAAGCCGGACAAAAAGGTCTACACGGTCAGCGAGCCGGGCCGCACCGAGCTCGCGCGCTGGCTCGCCGCACCCGATCCGTCGTCGAGCACCCAGGAGCTCGCCGTGAAGATCCGCGGCGCTTCGCTCGGGGACACCGCGGCCGTCGCCGCGGAGATCGCGCGTCACCGCGACACCCACGTCGAACGCCTCGACGTCTACCGCAAGATCGAGAAACGCGACTTCCCGGCGCCCCGCGGGCTCGACGGCCGCCCACTGCACCAATACCTCGTGCTGCGCGGCGGCATCCGCGTCGAAGAGGGCCAGGTCGAGTGGTTCGAAGAGGTCCTCCAGGCACTGTCCCACCACCACACGAAGGACGGACGATGAGCCACTACCCGAACCTGCTCTCCCCGCTCGACCTCGGTTTCACCACCCTGCGCAACCGCGTGCTCATGGGCTCGATGCACACCGGCCTCGAGGACAAGGCCGCCCACTTCCCCGCGCTCGCGGAGTACTACGCCGAGCGCGCCCGCGGCGGCGTCGGGCTGATCGTCACCGGCGGGTTCGCGCCGAACAAGACCGGCTGGCTGCTGCCGTTCGCCTCGAAGCTGTCGACCCCCGCGGAGGCGAAGGCGCACCGGCAGCTCACCGCGCCGGTGCACGAGGCGGGCGGCAAGATCGCGCTGCAGGTCCTGCACGCGGGCCGCTACTCGTACAACCCGCTGAGCGTGTCCGCGTCGAGCATCAAAGCGCCGATCAACCCGTTCCGGCCGCGCGCTTTGACCGGCTACGGCGTGCTTCGCCAGATTCGCGCCTTCGCCGATTGCGCGGCTCTCGCGCGCGAAGCGGGGTATGACGGCGTCGAGATCATGGGCTCCGAGGGGTACCTGATCAACCAGTTCCTGGCCGAACGCACGAACAAGCGCACCGACGGCTGGGGCGGCTCGCCGGAGAACCGCCGCCGGTTCGCGGTCGAGATCGTGCGCCGGACCCGGGAGAAGGTCGGGCCGGACTTCATCATCATCTACCGGCTCTCCATGCTGGACCTCGTGCCCGGCGGCCAGCGCTGGGAGGACGTCGTCTCCCTCGCGAAGGACGTCGAGGCGGCCGGCGCGACGATCATCAACACCGGTATCGGCTGGCACGAGGCCCGCGTGCCGACGATCGTCACCTCGGTGCCGCGCGCGGCGTTCACCTGGGTGACCGGCAAGCTGAAGCCGCACGTCGGCATCCCGGTGGTCACCTCCAACCGGATCAACATGCCCGAAGCCGCCGAAGAGGCGCTGGTCAGCGGAAACGCCGACCTCGTGTCGATGGCGCGGCCGTTCCTGGCCGATCCTGAGTGGATCAACAAAGCCGCGAGCGGGCGCGCGGACGAGATCAACACGTGCATCGCGTGCAACCAGGCGTGCCTCGACCACGCGTTCAAGCGCAAGCCGGTGTCGTGCATGGTGAACCCGCGCGCCGGGCACGAAAAGACCTTGACGCTCACGCCGACGCGGCGCGCCAAGCGGATCGCCGTCGTCGGCGCGGGACCGGCCGGGCTCGCCGCCGCGACCAGCCTCGGCGCCCGCGGGCACCACGTCGAATTGTTCGAGGCCGACGACGAAATCGGCGGTCAGTTCGGGATCGCCCGCCGGATTCCGGGCAAGGAAGAGTTCGCGGAGACGATTCGGTACTACGCCCGCCAACTCGAGCTCACCGGGGTCAAACAGCACCTCGGCACGCGGGTCACCGCCGCCGAACTGGTCGGTGCGGACTTCGACGAGATCGTGCTGGCCACCGGCGTCGCGCCCCGGCTGCCGTCGATCCCCGGCATCGACCACCCGAAGGTGTTGTCCTATGTGGATGTCGTCAAGCACGGCAAGCCGGTGGGAGCGCGGGTCGCGGTGGTCGGCGCGGGCGGGATCGGGGTCGACGTCAGCGAGTTCCTCACCCACCAGGACTCGCCATCGCTGGACCTCGGCGCCTGGATGACCGAATGGGGCGTCACGGATCCGGAGCAGGCCGCGGGCGGGCTGGGTGTGCCCCGCCCCGAGCCGTCACCACGGCAGGTGTTCCTGCTGCAGCGCAAGAAATCCGGGATCGGCTCCGGCCTCGGCAAGACCAGCGGCTGGGTGCACCGGGCGGCACTGAAGGCGAAGAAGGTCGAGCAGATCCCCGGCGTCGGGTACGAGCGGATCGACGACGCCGGGCTCCACTTCAGCGTGGACGGCCGGCAGCGCGTGCTCGACGTGGACACAGTGGTCATCTGCGCGGGTCAGGAGCCGGTGCGCGAGCTCGCCGGCGAGCTGCGCGCCGCCGGGATCCCGGTGCACCTGATCGGTGGCGCGGACGTTGCCGCCGAGCTGGACGCCAAACGGGCCATCGACCAGGGCACCCGGCTCGCCGCCACCCTCTGACGCCCGCCCTGCCGATACACAGCGTGCCTGCCCTGTCACCACGGTTGCGCGCACTGGCAGGATGAACTCGTGCGAGACGTATGCGTGATCGGGCTCGGTTTGATCGGGGGGTCGCTGCTGCGCGCCGCGGCCTTGGCGGGACACACCACCTGGGGGGCGGCGGTGTCCGAAGTGGACGCCGACGCGGCCAGCAGGGCCGGCTTCGACGTCACCACAGACGTCGAAGCGGCGTTGCGGAGGGCGTCCGAACAGGACGCGCTGGTGGTGCTGGCGGTGCCGATGCCCGCGGTGGAGGACCTGCTGCGGCAGGTCGCCGAACACGCGTCGCACTGCCTGCTCAGCGACGTCACCAGCGTGAAGGGTCCGATGGTCGACGCGGTCCGCCGCCGCGCGCCGTACACCCGCTTCGTCGGCGGGCACCCGATGGCGGGCACCGCCGAGTCCGGCTGGACGGCCGGGGACCCGGCGCTGTTCCAGGGCGCGGCCTGGGTGCTGGGCGTCGAACACGACACCGACCTGGCGGCGTGGGCCGAGGTGGCCCGGCTGGTGGTCGGCATCGGCGCGCACGTCGTCCCGCTGCCCGCCGACTCGCACGACGAGACGGTCGCGCGGATCTCGCACCTGCCGCACCTGTTCGCGGCCATCCTGGCGACCATCGGCGCGCAGGGCGGCCCGGTCGCGATGTCGCTGGCCGCGGGGTCGTACCTGGACGGCACACGGGTCGCGGGTTCGAGCCCGTCGCTGGTGCGCGCGATGACCGAAGGCAACCGCGACGCCCTGCTCCCGATCCTGGACGAAGCGCTGGGCAGGCTCGGCGCGGCGCGCGGTTCACTGGCGTCGACGGGCGGCCTGGCGGCCACGATCAACGCGGGCTACGAAGGTTCGCAAGCGTTTGCGGTCCATCGCGACCTCGAGTTCGCCGGGGTCCGGGTCGACCTGACCGCCCCCGACGCGCGTGAAGGCCTGGTCGCACTCGGCGAGCGCGGGGGCCGGATCATCGCGATCGACGGCGAAACCGCCATCGGCGAGGTCAACTAGCCGCCGAACGCGTCGACCTCGAACCTTCACCGGAAAGTTCGAGGTCGGATCGCGGGGGTCAGGCAGGCGGTGCGGCCGGCGGCGGCTGCTCGTCCGGCTTGTCGTCCTGCCGGTCCAGGAAGCCCTTCGCCTTCGCGATGCCGCCATCGATCTGCTGATCGTGCCCGGAGAACTTGGACTTCGCGAAGTCACCGGCCTTGTCGAGGCCCTCGCCGATCTTGTCGCCATGCTCCTTCAGCGCGTCCTGCGCCTTGTTCTTCAGCTCGTCGAAGTTGATGCCCATCTGAGAACTCCTTCCAGGGGTTGCCACGCGCCCCCATCCAACCGCACTCGGCTCAGGCACGCCTGTGATAGGGCAGGAACCGGCGGACCAGGCGCAGCGGGACCCGTTCGACCAGGTCGGGCCCGCGCACCGCGTCGAAAGCCGACCCCAGCTGATCGACGACCCCGGACAGCTGTTCACCATCGGGCATCGGCATCGACGCGGGTTGACGCTGCTCCCGGATCGAGGCCGCGAGCTCGGCGAGTGCTTCGGTCAGCAACCCGACGTCCGCAGGATCCGGCGGCGGCGCACCCCGTTCGACGGTCACGCCGACCTCGGTGACCGCGTCGGCGACCCGTTCCAGCCCCGCGATCACCGGCCACCACGCGACCGCCTGCCTGCCGTTCGCGGACGGCTCGACTACCACCTGCTGGAACGCCGTCCGCAGGTCGGCCAGCGCCCGGTAGGCCAGCCGCCGGGCACGGGAACGGTCCAGTCGTGCTTCACCCGTGCGGGTGGGCACCAGCGCCCTCTGGACGTACGTCGCGACGGTGTCGAGGCCGTCCGCCAGCCGGCCACCGACCTGAGGCCTGCGGCTTCCCGGCCAGAGCAGATAACCGACGATCAGCACGATCGCGCAGCCGAGGACAGTGTCGATCAGCCGGGCCCGCACCACCGCCCAATTTCCGTTGCTGGCCAGGTCCATCTGCAGAATGATCAACGGCGTCACAAACGCACTGAGAATTCCGTAGTTACGGACCTTCCCGACGGCGATTCCGCCAGCGAACACCGCGATCAGCACCACCAGCACCCACCCGTGCGCGCCCAGTCCCAGCACCGCCGCGCCGACGCCCACCCCGACCACGGTGCCGATGCCACGCAGGACCGCCCGCCCGAACACCGAGCCGAAGTCCGGTTTGAGGACGATGCCGACGGTCAGCGTGATCCAGTAGGACCGCTCGAACGGCACGAGCAGTCCGACCACTTCGGCCACGAGCACACAGACGGACAGCCTCAACGCGGCAAGCCAGGTGAGTGGCCCGGAGGCGAGGGAACCAGCCCATTCCCGCAGGCGCCGGTACCACGGCGCGGGCTTGCGACGCTGCCGATCGTCGCCCTTGCCGATGCGCCTGAGCCCGGCGTACAACGCGCCGAGAACCGCGTCGGAGTCCGACTCGGGCGGCTCGGGCGCCCTCGGCAGGGGTGCGCTGGCCATCACCGCCGCCGACGCCCCGGCGAAGTAGTCGATCACCTCGTCCGGCGCCTCACGCCCGGCGTTGACCATCGCCACCGAAGCCTCGACGGCAGGAGTGCTCGCCGAAAGCAGGTTCAGCAACTCCCGGTAGGTCGCGTCCCGGCCGGAAAGCCACGATCTCGCGGTGAGCAAGCGGTCGTACGCGGTGTTCATGGCCGTCGTGAGCTGGTGGCGTGCGACGCGAGAGATCGCTTCGTCCGACGCCGAAAGCATTGCGGCGAGCTCGATGTAGACGTGCGCGACAGCCGTGCGTTCGGGGCTGGTCGCGCGGACCGTCCACGTCACGAGCGCGACCAGGAGGCTCCAGGCGGCGCCGATGAAGAAGTAGCCCATCAGCAGCTCGACCCGCAGCCCGGTGGCGTGCTGGCCGGTGCCGAGCACGCAGAACACGAACATCTGGAGCCCCGCGACGGACGCGTTGCTGCCGGCCGCGCTGATCAGCGCCGAAACCGCGGCGACCAGGACCACCGCCGGCACGGACGCAGCTGGCACACCGCCGGTCAGCAGTCCGACCAGGTATCCGGCGGCCGCCGCCGCCGTCGCACCCCCGAGCCGACGCGCGCGGTAGCGGTACGGACCGGCCGACTCCGACAGCACCGGCGGCAGTGCGCCGGTGGAGATCAGCGCACCGACTCCGATGTCGCCCAGCGCGTAGCCGACCGCCAGCGGAACCGCGAGCGCGATCGCCGCGCGGGCGACCATGTTCCAGGGCACCGGCACGGGCTTGCTGCGCAACAGCTGGACCAGCCAGTGCGGCGCGGCGATTTCGGGACGCGTCGTGCTCACCTCCCTATCTTGACCTATCGTTCGCCAAGAGATTAGTTATCGTTGTGCCAATTAGGACGCCACGGGAGGCTCCATGACCGGCAGGACCTACTCCTTCGAGGTCAACCGCACGAGCACCGCACCCCCGGCTGTGCTGTTCCGGCTGGAAACCGACGGCGCGCGTTGGTCGGAGTGGGCGAAACCACTGATCCTGCAGTCGTCCTGGGCCCGTCGCGCGGACGCGGCGCCGGGCAGCGTCGGCGCGATCCGGGCCGTCGGGCTGTGGCCGGTGCTCCTGCGCGAAGAGACGCTCGAATACGAACAGGACCGCCGCCACGTGTACACCTTCGCCGGGCGACCGGCGCCGGCCAAGGACTACCGCGCCGAGGTGTTCTTCACGCCGAACGCGACCGGCGGCACGAACCTCCGCTGGACGGGTTCGTTCACCGAGGCCCTGCCCGGCTCCGGACACGCCGTGCTCACGGTGATGCGCTCAGCGATCCGGATGATCTCCGCGCAACTGGTCAAGGCAGCGGAAAGCGGCGCCTGAGGACAGTGCGCCGCACCACAGTTCATAACTGAAAGCAACTCACGTCCATCCGAGAACGTCCCTCTTTCGAGGGTAAGGAACGTTTCAATCCTTACCCTGTCCGAGAAATGGGGGACGCGGAGTGACGATGACAACACGATCGGGTACACGCTGGTTAGTTACCGCGGGGTTAGCAGTCATAGCCCTGACGCTCTCCGCTTGCTCCTCACCGACGCCGCCCCCGGCGCCCACTCCCCAGCAGAACGAGCCGAACCCCGCCCCCGGTGCCGCCCCGGCGCCCAGCTTCAGCGCCCCCTATCCGTTCGGCGTGGTCCAGCAGAAGGCCGAACCGGTCGCGAACAGCATGGTGCCGGTCGTCCGCCGGATCCAGACCGACAAGCCGTACGTGTTCATCACCATGGACGACGGCGCGATCAAGGATCCGGACGCGCAAAAACTCATCCAGGCGTCCGGCACCCACCCGGTGCTGTTCCTGAACCAGAAATACGTCAAGGGCCACGAGGCGTACTTCAAGGCGATCCTCGATTCCAGCGGCGCGACGCTGGGCGACCACACGATCGACCACCCAGACCTGCGCGGCAAGCCGTTCGAGTTCCAGCGCAAGGAGATCTGCGACGACGCGGACGACTTCCAGCGTGAACTCGGCCAGCGGCCGTCCCTGTTCCGCCCACCGTTCGGCGTCTACGACCAGACGACCCTGCGCGCGGCGGCGACCTGCGGCATGCGGGCGGCGGTGCTCTGGTCGGCGTCGGTCAACGACGGGAACGTCCAGTTCCAGGTCGGCGACAAGCTGCGGCCGGGAGACATCGTCCTGATGCATTTCCGCAAGACGTTCACCGAGGACTACAACGCCTTCCTCGCCCAGGCCAAAAAGGACGGCCTGACCCCGGTGCCGCTGCCCGACTTCCTCGGCTGACCGGGCTCACCCAGCGCCGAGACAGAGAAACGGCCGCCGCAGCGGATCAATGGCAGTGGCCTGTGCCAGCGCGAGCGCGGGCGGAGTGCCGGACGCCAGCCGCTGGTGCAGGTCGGACATCGCCTCGGCGGCCGCCCGGTCGCCGACCCTGGCGATCGCCCCGATGACCGTGCGCGAACCGCTCGCGAGCAGCGTCCCGGCGAAACCGAGCGCCTCCTCACCGGGCCGGATGTGACTCATCGCCAGCTCACACGCGGCCAGCACCACTCGCTCCGGCGGGTTCGCCAGCCTGGTCGTCTCGTGCGCGAACAAGGGCCCGTCGACGAGCTCGAGCCGGGAGAACAGCGCGTTCGCCGGTTCGTGCGCGCCGTGGGCGACCAGGTGCGCCATCCCGCTGCCCTCCAGGGCGTCGAGCACCGCCCCGCTGGTCGCGCGTGCCCCGTCGATCAGCCGGGCGTCCGGGTACACCGCGCGCAGATTGCGCACTTCGCCGACCGAGCCGGGCACACCCGGCCCACCGGCGAGCAGCACCGGCCCGGTCGCCGACCGGTTCGACGCCGTCACCCACGCTGTCGCCGACGGCGCGATGGAAACGGGATGCCCACGCAGCGACGGCAGCGCGCCCCATGGCAGCGCGTACAACGGCCCGATCGGCACGATCACCAGGTCGCGGTCGCCAAGTGTCTTCGCGAGCGACGCCGAGATCAGCTGGTCCAGTTTGTCGGCACGCCGCCGCGCCGACGCGGCGACCGCGTCGGCCAGCGGCTTCGGCAGGTAGTCGGGCGCCAAGGCGTCGAGATCGGCATGCAACTGCTTCGCGGTCTCGATGATCTCGGCGAGCGGGCCGAGCTTGAGCAACTGGAACCGGCCGCTGTCGACGACAACCGCATAGAGCCTGTCCCGATAGCGCGTGAGACTCACCAGCACCCGGTCCCCGAGCCGCTCGACGACCTCCTCCGGCGTGCACACCGGCCGAGGCTTGCCCCACTGGCTCGTGTACCAGCCGAGCCTGCTCGCCTCGTGCCGCAGTTCGGCGTAGCGCCGTTCGAGCGCGTCCACCGAATCGCCCGAGAGCCGGTTGAGCTGGATGGTGCGCTGTGCCCGCCGCATCTCGGTGATGTGCTTGGCCAGCACCGGATCCTCGATGATCGGCAACGGCTCGTAGCGGTAGACCTGCGCCCGCGTCCGCTCCAGCCAGGCGAACAGCCGTTTGGCGCCCGCCCCGTTCCGGCGAGCCTTCTTGAGCACCTGCGTCAGCGCGAGCCTGCCCAGCTCCTGACCATGCACGGCGGTGCCGCACACCAGGTCCAGCCCGCCCATCCGGTCGCGGATCCGACCGAGCTCGATAAGCCCCGCACGAGCCTGCGCCAAGGCCGATCGGGGCCGATCGGTGGCCATCGCGAGCTCGGCCCGGCACAGCCGGAGCAGCATCCGGTGATCAATCGGAGTGGTCTCCCGCGGCTTGGGCACCTTGGCGAGCAACGCCTCCGCCTCCGAGACGGCGTCGCGGCGCAGGTGCAGCCGGATCGCCAGCAGGCGGGCCACTGACGTCTCGTCGCGCAGCCCCAGCTCGGAGAGACGTCCGGCCAGCTCGGCGAGTTCCCTTGGCAACCGCGGCGCCGGCCTGAGGTCCTTGTCGGCCAGCACCTTCACCGCTTCCGCCCGCAGCCGGGTGAGCGCGGCGATCTCGGCCCACCGCATGTTGCCTCGGCGCAGGAACCGCCGGCGCGCGTCGCTGGCCAGCTTCCGGGCCAGCGCGAACTCGCCCTCCAGAATCGCCGCGGCCGCCCGCGCGACCTCTGCCTCGGCGATGTGCTGGACGGAACCGTCGCCGCGCAACGCGAGCAAGGCCTCGTCAAGGTGGCGAGCGGCCTCCTCGGAAAGTCCGGCGGTCAGCAACGCCCTCGCCTGATCCAGCCGGACCAGAGGGAGCGAGCCGGGCCCCATCTCGGCGAAGATTCGGGCGGCCTGTTCGTAGTGGCTCAGCGCCGCGGGAACGTCTCCGACCAGCTGGGCGTGGTCTCCGAGGTTGTGCCGAACCTTGCCTTCGAGCGTCCGGTGCCCGTGCTTGATGGCCAGCTCCAGCGCCCGGCGCAGATCGGCGAGCGCGGCCTCCGGATTACCCATCTGGACGTGGACCAGCGAACGATTGCTGAGATTCCGGGTGAGCAGCAGCCGGTCATCGCTGGTCTCTGCTTCAAGGCTCGGCAAGACAGCGTCGTAGAAGACGAGCGCCTCTTCCAGCCGTCCGGCCCGCATCAGGACGTAGGCGCGCTGCAGCCCGATGACGAAGCGAAGCAAGCGGCGCGGCGCCTCACCAGCAGGAAGACGCAACCGGACGTCTTCAGCTGTGTCGAGATGCGCGAGCGCCGCTTCGGTCGAGCCCATCTCGCCTTCGGCGCCGCCCATGGTGATGTAGACCCGGACCCTGACCTCGAGACGAGTCGAGGTCGCGTTCTCCAAGGGGCCGAGCCGGTACAGCGCTTGCTGCAGGAGTCGCTTCGTCGCACCAGGACGGTGGTCGGAGTTGGCCACGGTCAAGGCGCGACGATGGAGGTCTGCGGCCGCCACGGCAACAGGATCGACAGGAGGAAGCGGCACAGACACGCACCCTATGGGAGCACACCCGCGCTACGTGACATAACGCCCGTCCGGGTTCTAGAGAACAACCGTAGGGGTAACAATCGTCCGCCGGCACGAAACGTCACCGAGGTGGACGAGGATCTGTGTCGTCCCCTGCGGCACGTTGTCGAGCACGAACCTGCCGCCTTCGTCGGCTGTCGTCGAAGTGGTCCCGTGCTCGGCCACCCGGACCTCGACCCCGTATTCGCCCGCGGGCACGAGCCAGCCGTCGATGCGGTGAAGCTTGCCGATCTTGGTCAGGTTGATCATCACGGTGAGATCGCTGACGGTGAAGGTGATCGTGCCGGTGTCGCCACTGCCCCGTACCCCGGCCTGCGCGTCCATCCGCTCCCAGCGCGCGACCTCGACATCGAGGTTTTCGAGCGCGAGCGCGAATTGGACCCGCTGCACCAGATCGTCCGGTGGCGGGTCCAGTTCGTCGAGAAAACGTCCGATGTCGGCCAGCAGTGCCTCATCGTCCGGCGAGGTCTTTCCCCCGGACGTCCCGATGTCGTTCATCGGCTTCCCCCTTCATGGGCCAGCAGGTCGCGCAATGAATCGAGGCAACGACCCCTGGTCGGTCCGACACTGCCGCGGGGCATGCGGAGTGCTTCGGCGACCAGCTGGTATTCGGCCCGTCCGGCGAGGACGGTCAGCCGCAGCAGCTGCTGACAGCGATGCGGCAACCGCACGAAGGCACGCCAGACACGACGGTCGCGATCCGAACGGATCGCTTCGTCCTCGGGCGCCGGTTGCGTGCTCGGCATCGACTCGGCCAGCTCATCGCTCAGCGGCACAGGCTGTATCCGGCGACCGAACGGATGCTGCGCTTCACGCCTGGTCGTGGTGATCAGCCACGCGGCGAGCGCTTTCGGGTCTCGCAACTTGTCCAGCTGGCTGAACAACGCGAGCCACACCGTCTGGACGACGTCCTCGGCGATCTGACGGTCGAGACCGTTCGCCCGCGCCACATGCCAGACGAGCGGGGTGAGCTCGTCGACCAGTTTGTCCATAGCCTGACGGTCGCCTTCGCGAGCCGCGTGCATACAAGCAGCATGCAGCTCGGCGCCGGTCAGGCCTTCCCACGGCGGGTCTACCTCGGCGGTTTGCACGTCGCTCACCGTATCTGCCCCACTTCGGAAAAGTCTTCGAGTCGGCGTTGGCAGTATCGCCGTTCCCTTGGGGAGCGGGAGCGTGCAGGAGGATCTGGGATACATATGTCACTTACTTGTTGGTCACTCGTACGGATTAAGGGCAGGAAGGGCACCGGCCGGCGCGGCAGGTGTGGGCTGCGCACCGACCGGCGTTCCCTCCCCCGGGTCCGCTCCCCAACGGACCCGCTCCGGGCGTCCCCCTCCCCAAGGGCGCACCCGGTGACGACAGCCGACAGCCCCCTCGGCTATCGGACGTCGCCCGTTCATCGGTTGGTTAGTCATGGTCAACAGGACGTGCGCGGGATCTACACACCATTACAGGAGCACCCCGAACACGCCCAGATACCGTGATCGAAGTCTTTTTCACAAGGCTTCGCAGCAAGCCCTGGCGCCGAAGTCGGCCAGCCCGCAGCTCTGCGCCGCGAATCAGCCAGGCCACTGGCCGGCGCCTCTTCCCGCGAGCCCCTCGGTGACCAAAAGCCGTCTTCGACTAGTTCTTTCGCGAGCCCGCCGGCATGGCATTCATGTCGGGGTTGCCCTCGGTGCCGTCACCCTCGCCGTCGCCGCCTCGCACCGGCCCCCCGGCCGGCCCAGTGGTCGTCTTGGACAGAACGTGCTTCACGGTTTCGTCGACATTCGTCTCAGTAGGCATCGGGTCCCTCATTCCCTCGGCTACTCGATAGGACGCAACAAGAGTCCCCCTAGATACACCCAGAGGAGAGTTTTCCCGGAAAAAATCTTGATTTTGGGCACTTGGGTGACGTCTTATCGTGTTATTCCGCCTTATTGGTGGCGCTGAGTAAGGGTTCAATCACCTCAGCGAGTTGTTCGGCCCACCGTCGGTAGCCGAGTGGTCCCGGATGGAAACGGTCCTCGGCGAACGTGGCCGGATCCAGCAGAGCAGCTGGCATCGGCACGTGGATAACACCGGGAACCCCGGCGAGTTCAGCCGCCACGAGGTCCAACGCGGCGGACCGAGCGCCGAGGACATCACGCAACGGACGGGGCAGAGCCGGGAACCCGCCCATCGGCGGCACGCCCGCGACCACCACCGGCACCGGCACCGGTCCGAGCAAGCGGCGTAACGCGACGACCAGACCAAGCAGATCCCGCCGGTACCGGCGGGCCGTGTGGAGCTCGATCGAGTCGTTGACCCCGAGCGCGATCACGACGAGATCCGCAGGCCGGACGGAACGCAGTAAATCGTCGCGCACAGTGCGCGCGTTCGCACCGGTCCGGCCGACGGCCTGCCAAGCCACCGCGCGTCCGGATGCGGCGAGTGCTTGCGCGAGCCGGCCCGTCAACGCTTCGTCATGCGTCCGCGCGCCGACGCCGTCAACGGTGGACTCGCCAAGGACGACCAGACGCAACGCCGGGCCGTCACCAAGGACCAGGCCGTCCACTGGCCCAGCAGCACCGGGCAGGCGAGGCGTGGTCCGCCGAACGCGTACCGCCTGAGCGAGTAGAACCGGGGCCCGCAGGAGGGTCAGCGCGAACATGCCCGCCAGCCTAGCCACGGGCAATCGACACGCCGATCCACGTGAGCGAGACGGCGTCCAAGACGGACAGGAGGAAATCCGCGTCGTCCGAGCGCGAAATCGCCACCAATCCCGGCGCTGCGAGCTAGCTCGCAGCAGGCCCCCGCTCCCGATGCCAACGGTCGAACAGCTCCGGGATCTCCTTGATCAGGAACGCGAGGAAATCCCTCATCTCGACAAGCCTCTTGCCCGCCGGGGTGTCCGCGCCGAGGGCGCCGATGCCGTCCTGCGCTGCATCGCGCCAAGCGATCATGAACCGGTCGCGCTTGAGGAAGGTGGCGTACCAGAGGTCGTCGTACAGCCGGTAGTGATCGCGCCGCTCACCCGGCTCTCGCTCCTTGACGAGGAGTCCGACCTGGTCGAGGTACCGAACAGCGCCGGAAATCGCGGCCGGACTAACCGACAGCTGCTCAGCCAGCTCAGCGGCTGTGAGTTTCCCACTGTCAGTGGTCATCAACGCCGCGAAGACCCTGGCTGGCATGCGTTGCATGCCGAGCTGGGACAGCACCAGGCCGAGGCTCTCGATGTAGCGGCGAACGGCGTCTGCGTCACGCTCGATGTCAGGCGTCGTCATGGATCCATCCTCCTGTAAGCGCCCCCAGCGATCACTGGATCTAGATGTTTTCTTAACTTCACAACTTTGTGAAATAAGTGTAGCGTCCTTCGCATGGAAAACGCCATCTCGATCTCTGGCCTCCACAAGTCTTTCGGCCGGACGAAGGCCCTCGACGGCCTCGATCTGCAGGTATCCACTGGGGAAGTACACGGCTTTCTGGGCCCGAACGGCGCCGGCAAGTCGACCACCGTCCGGCTCCTGCTCGGCCTGCTCCGCGCAGACTCGGGCGATGTCCGCCTGCTCGGCGGCGACCCCTGGAAAGACGCGGCTGGCCTGCACCGGCGACTCGCCTACGTGCCCGGCGACGTCAATCTCTGGCCCAACCTGTCCGGCGGAGAGGTGATCGACCTGCTGGGACGCCTTCGTGGCGGGCTCGACCAGCGTCGCCGAAAGGAACTCATCGAACGCTTCGACCTCGACCCCAAGAAAAAGGGACGCACCTACTCCAAAGGCAACAGGCAGAAGGTCGCCATCGTCGCCGCGCTGGCGTCGCGGGTCGACCTGCTCATTCTGGACGAGCCGACGTCCGGGCTCGACCCACTGATGGAGGCGACGTTCCAGTACGCCATCCAGGAGGACCGTGAACAGGGCCGCACGGTGCTGCTGTCCAGTCACATCCTGGCTGAGGTGGAAGCCCTGTGCGACAAGGTGAGCATCATCCGCAACGGCCGTAACGTCGAGTCCGGCACCTTGGCCGACCTTCGTCACCTGACGCGAACATCCATCACAGCGGAACTGGCCGGACCTCCGAACGGCCTGGCGAACCTGGCCAACATCCACGACCTCAAGGTCGAGGGCAACCGGGTCCGTTTCGACGTCGAGACTCGATCCCTCGACGAGGCACTGCGACAGCTGACCCAGGTCGGTGTGCGCAGTTTGGTAAGCCAGCCACCAACTCTGGAAGAGCTGTTCCTGCGCCACTACACCGCGGAAGCGAGCTCGAAATGACCGAGACGCTCCACCGCCCAGCGCACGCGGCCGCTGTCGAACCGGCACACGGACTCGCCGGAACCTGGCAGCTGACGAAGCTCGCGCTCCGCCGAGACCGAATAATCCTCCCGATCTGGATTCTCATGCTGAGCGTCGCGCCCGCGAGCGCGACAGGCACGTTCGACACGTACTACCCGACAGCTGCCGACCGAGCCGGACTCACCTCGTCGATGGGTTCAAACCCATCCATAGCGGTGGTCTACGGTCCGGCTTTCGACCTGTCGACCTCCGGCGGATTCACCGCCTGGCGCCTGGGTGGATTCGTCGCCCTCTTCATCGGGCTGATGGCGGTGTTCACGGTGACCCGCCACACGCGCGCAGAGGAGGACACCGGCCGCGCCGAACTGCTGGCCTCCGCGATCGTCGGTCGCTACGCGGCACTGACGGCTGCAGTCATCGTCTCCGCAGGGTCAAGCCTGCTGATCGGCGTGATCGAAGCGGCGACCCTGTCAGGTTCAAAGCTGCCCGTTGGCGGGGCGTTCGCCTTCGGTGCCGCAACGGCGTCAGCCGGCTTGGTCTTCACCGCGATTGCCGCGGTCTGCGCACAGCTGGCGGAATACTCGCGAACCGCGAACGGCATCGGCGCGGCTGCCGTAGGCATCTCGTTCCTGCTAAGGGCCATCGGCGACTCGACGGGCAGCGCACATTGGGTCTCCTGGCTGTCGCCGATCGGATGGGCACAGCAAGTACGGCCGTTCTCCGGTGAACGCTGGTGGGTACTGCTACTGCCGGTCGCGGCGAGCGTCGCCATCGGTGCCACCGCCTACGTATTGCTGCCACGACGGGACATCGGCGTCGGCATCCTGCCACCGCGTCCCGGACCTGCCGAAGCGTCACGCTCGCTGAGCAGCCCACTCGGCCTCGCGTGGCGGCTGCACCGCGGCCCCTTCATCGGCTGGATCGTCGGAATGGTCGTCTGCGGAGCGGCTTTCGGCTCCATCTCCAGCGGAATCGGGGACCTGGTCAATCAGAGCGAACAGACTCGCGAGGTCTTCGCGCGGCTGGGCGGCTCGGATTCACTGACAGACGCGTTCCTGGCGACAATGGCAGGCCTGTTCGCGATGATCGGTTCATTGTTCGGCGTGCAGGCAGTGCTGCGGATGCGCGGAGAAGAGACCGCCAACCGGGTCGAACCAGTCCTGGCAACGAGTGTGACCAGGCTGCGTTGGGCGATGAGCCATCTGATTTTCGCTTTCCTGGGCACCGCGGTCCTCCTGGTTCTGGCAGGCGCGCTACTCGGATTTTCGAGCGGCCTCCGGTCCGGCGACGTCGCCGGCTCGACAGGCCACACAGTGATAGCGATGCTCGCACAGCTGCCCGCAGTCTGGGTCGTCGTGGGCGTCGCGGTGACGCTGTTCGGCCTGGCGCCAAAGTACTCGGCCGCAGGATGGGGCGTGGCTTCAGTGGCATTGCTGATCAGCCTGCTCGGCCCGGTACTCAACGTACAGCAGGCAGTACTCGACATATCGCCGTTCCAGCACGTTCCCAAGCTCCCCAACCAACCCATAACGGCGCCGCCGCTCCTGTGGCTGCTGGTGGTCGCTGTAGTGGCGCTGAGCGCCGGTCTCAGTGGGTGGCGCCGCCGCGACGTGGGTTGACACAACCCGTGAAAGCAGCTCGAAATGGCGTCCGATGTAGCACCAAACTTCCGCTCGTGGACCGCGATGGCTTCACCACGCAATGCACGAAAGGTCATCTCGTGCGCTGCGAGACAAGCGATCAAGGGTCAGATTCTCCTCAAGAAACCTTACACAACAAGGGAAATGTCCCCAATACACGACTTGAGCCATCCAGGTGCTCATCAATTTTCACCTTGACTCGAAGGCGAGCAGGAGTGACCGTTGAAAGGTGGAAACACGAAGACAGACACCCACCAGCCCCGTGTCCGACGACCAGTTGACTGCCGCATTATGCGCGGCCGAGGCAGCACTGGCACGCTCCTACGCCGATATGCTCTCCCTGGTACGAGAAGCAGATGCACGCAAGTTGGCCGCTCGATCTGGGTCCCGGACCACCGCGACGTTGCTCGCCACCAAGCTGCGCCTCTCCACCCGCGAAGCACGGCTACGCGTGACTCTGGCGACAGCGGGGTTTTCACTCGTAGATGAGGCATTGACGCAAGGACTGATCTCTGCCGCGCATGTGAAAGAAATCCACCGGGTACTGACGAACGCCCCGGACTCGATCAGCCCCGAGGATCTGGCCGAGGTGGAGCGCCTACTGGTGGAACTCGCAAAACAGGCGCCACCGACAATGATCCGCAAAGCGGCACTGCACATGACGATCATTCAGGCTCCCGTCCACGATCAAGCCCACAACACCGAAAACAAGCCCGCCGCCCTCCGTTGTGAGTTCCGCTATTGGATGACAACAGACGGCCAGATGCAGTTCAGTGGACGGCTCAACCGGCAAGCAGCCGACCAACTCAAGATTCTTTTCCTTCCGATCACCGAACCACTCATCACCAGCGAACGGTCACTACCAAGTGACCTCACCATCGCCGAACGACACGGCGACACGCTGGCAGAAATAATCGATGCAGCCGCTCAAGCCGCAAGACCTTCATCTGCCACTGCGGACGATCTCGATGAGTCCGCAACCTCACCACAAACAGGGAAAGGTCAACGCTCGGGAAGAAACTTCCTGGACAGGGTCCGTCGCACCAGGGCGTCGCGACAACATAAAGGCGCCCGGACAGGTACGGCCAAGACGCGCAATTCAGGACTGAAGACAGGTCAAGCCACCGACCAAGCGAACTCCAAAGCCCATAGCGGCCCGAAGCACAATAACAAGGCGGCATAAAAACGCGTCAGGTCGTTCAATCACAAGCGCTGAAGCCCGGAATAAACAGGTGGACCGGTCGGCATTGTGGGCACGAGAACTGATGACGGCGTAGCCGTCGAAGAGGGAGCGACCGAGGAAGGCGACGAAGTGACCACGACCGTTTGAGTCAGGGTCTGAGACACGGGCAACATCATCACATCCGTCACAGTGGTAGCCGGAGGCGCTATACCGCTCACCGTGACAGTCACAGGTTGGGCCTGAGTCGTACTGGGCGAGGGAAGGACCGACGTGACACCGGCGGGATACGTGGGCTCACGACCAGCGACAAGAAGCGCGGCGACAAGAAGTCCGGCGGCGAGTCCCGCGAGGCCGGTGACAACAACCGAGCCGCGTGTCAGAGCATCTCTGTACATCCGGCACCTCCTCGCCACGCCTAGGCAGGTACGAGGATTACTCGCGTTGATCATGACTTCTGTTACAGCGTGGGACGATGCACGAACCGCTTTGGGTACACAGGCAAGTTACAAGGCGTCAGCCGATCCCAGGGCATCCGCAGAAGTGACTCGCAGACCATCGACCACGACCCGCAGCAGGTGACGACTGCCGGGCGCGTGGCGTTCGACAGCCAGGCAACCGACGATCAGCGCGCGCAGATCGTCACCGTCAAGGTCAGCGCGCACCGCGCCCACCTCCTGAGCACGTCGCAGCAAGACGTCGAAGGCGGTACGGAACTCGGCGCCAGTCTCGGCCTTGAACCCGAAGCCGGTTGTCTCGCCCAAAGCTTCGCACAGGGCTCGGTTCAATGACGCTTGCTTGATCACGTCTTCGAAGAACGAGAAGAACACTCCACCAGGACTGTCCGACGCAGCCAGATCACGAGCTACCTGGCTGAACTGCTCGATCCGTTCCAGTACGACGGCCTGGAACAGCGCCTCCTTGCTGGAGAAATGCCGGTATACCGTGCCCGCACCAACGCCGGCACGACGCGCGATGTCGTCAAGCGGCACCGACAGACCCTCAGCCGCGAAAGCTTCTTCCGCGGCGGCCAGGACCCGTGCCCGATTGCGCCGAGCGTCCGCCCGCTGGGCGGGCTTGTCGACCGTCACCGTGTTCGCCTCTCTCCAGACTTGTTGACAAACGGAGCGAGCGTTCCGTATCGTCGAAAGCGGGTGCACCGTTCCGATTAACGTCTATCTTCCTTGGAGAATTCCCATGCCCCGGACCGTGTCCGAAATCGCTCTGACTGTACGTCGATGTCTGGAATCACTGGATGCCTCTCCATTGGCGGACCTGTTCTCGGCCGACGCCGTCTACGAGTTCCCGTTCGCCCCGCCCGGGACACCACACCGGATCGAGGGTCGCAACGCGGTCATCGCCGTCCTCACAGCAGGCAGCGAGCGAGCCAGGGCTATCGGACTGGAGGGTGTCCGAGTCAACGTGCTTGAAACCGCCGAGCCGGGACTCGTGGTCGAACTGACCGCACACGGGCGGTCCGTCAAGACAGGTGAGGAGTACAGCTTCCCGTCGTCCGTCGGCGTACTGACCGTCCATGATGGCGAAATCACCTCGTATCGCGACTATCCGAACGTCGCGGGCGCGGCTGTGGCCATGGGAACGAACGACGCGCGGGAAGTCTTCGACCGCTTCCTGGCCGCGACCGTGAACAACCGGTGGGACGAGCTCGCCGACTTCTACGCTGAGGACGCCGTGATCGAAACGCCGTTCGCTCCGACGGGGATACCGCGACGTTCGGAGGGCAGGGAGGGCCTCCGGAGTCGCTTCATCGGGGCCGCCGATGTCCGGAAGGTCTTGAAGGCCGAGAACGTCGTCGTGCGCGAAACGGCCGATCCGGAGGTGATTGTCGCTGAGTTCGACCTGCACAGCGAACTGTCCACGACAGGGAGGGTTTACAGCTCGACGTACATCTTGGTGATCACCGTGCAGGACGGCATGATCGTGCATTCGCGCGACTACTCCAGCTCCGCTGCGGCAGCAGAGCTGATGGCCGAGATCACGGAGTCGCGGACTGGGACGTCGGCGGAGTGAACAAACGGTGGGCGGTGTCCGTCGCGTAGTTCCACACGCCCGGCACCAGGAGTACGGCAAGCACAACGAACACTGGGAAGATCAGGCGATTCTCCACCTTCTTGCCGGTGCGGAAGCGCAGCGGACGGGGTGGACGGATCTCGTACCAGGTCTCGCCCGCGATCGGGATGGGAAAGAGGAAGGGGCAGCCGGATTCGGTGAGCGCGTCGCCGAGGCAATGCGCGAAGCAGCCGGCGGCGACTGCGAGCCCAAGCCAGCCGGAGATTTCCTCTAGTTGTGCTGCGTGGTCAGGCGGGGCGGTGTAGACCCACCAGGCGACGGCCACTCCGCTGACCGGCAGCAACCAGTCGCCCAGCGCGCCTTCGGCGAGCAAGAGGCCGAGGACGACCACGCCGAACACGGCCCACGGACCTCCGGCCGTCGTGCCTGCCGAGGTCGCCGCCCCCAGACCGGCTGCGAACAGCACGGTGTGTGAAAGGTGCCTGTGCTGGCCGGTGACTTTTTCGTCGCGAGGGCCCTTGGTCAGCGCGTAGACCGCGGCCGACACGCGGCGGAGCAGCCACGAGATCATTCCGGTAAACCAGCCGAGCAGACGGGAGGCCCGTGCGTGCGGGTGATCGAGGTCCGGCAGCAGCGCGAAACCGGCCGTGGTCGCTGCGAACACGACTGCTTGGTGGACGGAGCCAGCTCCCACAGCGGGCGCCAGCGCCAGCCCGGCGCACCAACCCGTCAGGGCATGCGTGCGCCCCATCATCTGTGCTGCCCCCAGCGTCTACGAACGGACCAAAACGGACAGTCTCAGGCTGTCACGCTTCAGGCGGGGGGCTCCTCCGACACGCTCAGGTGTTCGGCTACGCCGGTGAGCTCGATCACTCGGCTCACCACCGGGCTGGGGACAAGTTCCAGTTCGACTTCACGCTCGCCGGCCTCGCGCTGTGCCTGCAGCACGACGTTGAGGGCGGAAGAGTCGAAGAAGGTAACGCCGGTCAAGTCTGCGACGACCCGTTGTGTGCCTTCGCCCTGGATCAAGGAGGCCAGTGCCTCCTGCAGCTGGGGGCTGGTCAGCAGGTCGAGCTCACCGGTGACCACCACGCGGGGCTCGCTCTCGACGGACTTCAGCTTGATGCTGAAACCGGGCGGCGTGGCGTTCTGCTCGGCAGCGGGCATGCACTATCTCCTCATCAGGCCTACCGATGCTGAGCCGGTACACACCTGTGGTCTCAAGCGGCAACCGCGTCATCGGGACGGGTGGCCGCCTAGGGCGGGCAAGGGTCCATGCAACAGAATCCAACCCTAACCCAGCCGACGGTCGTGCCCGCCACGACCACCGGTCTCGTCTCGAAGCGCCGCTCAGCCGGTGGTCAGGGCCGTGCGATGCGCCCGGCGCTGCTGGAGGAACAGCTCACGCCGTTCGATTTCACCCAGGCCGCCCCAGATGCCGTAGGGCTCCTGGACCGTCATGGCGTGCTTGCGGCACTGCGCCAGCACCGGGCAGGTCTGGCAGATCGCTTTGGCGCGGGTCTCACGGCGCTCACGAGCCGAACCACGCTCGTTGTCGGTGTGGAAGAACAGGCTGCTGTCGGCGCCGCGGCACGACCCCTGGAGCTGCCACTCCCACTCTTCAGCAACCACAACCGGCAGCCGGCTCACGTCAGCCATGTCTTCCCCGCCTTTCCAAAATCACCAAGTCGACGGATACATGCCCTCCGGTCGTTCGAATCAAACGTGGGTTTGGTTTGCTCACCCCTAGGGCACCTGACGACACGGCAAGTCGCGAGGCCGGAGAGAGGAACAACACGTGGTGGACAACGCCCCGGTAGACGGGGACGGCGCTCAGCTCATCGAGGTACGCACGGCGGCTGTCCCGCACGTGATACCCACCCTGCGGACGATCGTGGCGGACATCGCGATGCGGCAGGATTTCGACCTCGACGCGGTCGAGGATCTCCGCATGGCCGTGGACGAGGCCTGCTCGCTGCTCGTTCCTTCCGCGACTGACGGCCGCTTGACCTGCATTTTCTCGTGGACCGAGAACCGAGTGGAGGTGACAGTGTCCGTTCTGGCCGATTCTCCGGACCACGCCGACGACACCGGACTGTCCTGGCAGCTGCTCACCGCCCTCGCCACTTCCGCCCGCCGGACGGTGACGCCGGCGGAAGGCGGATACCTCTCGCGCGTCGAGCTTGTGCGGGAAAGCGAGGCGGCCCAGCCGTGACGGAGTCCGTCGAGGGCCAGCTCGACGTGCCGGCGCTGTTCGCAGAGCTGGCCGAGCTGGACCCGGGTGACCGGCGCCGGGAGGGGATTCGCGACGATCTCGTGCGCGCGCACCTCGACCTGGCCCGTAACCTCGCGCGCAAGTTCCGCAACCGGGACGAGGCCATGGACGACCTCGTCCAGATCGCGACCGTCGGGCTGATCCACGCCGTGGACCGGTTCGACCCCTCGCACGGCACCGACTTCCTGGCATTCGCCGTGCCGACGATCTCGGGGGAGCTCCGGCACCACTTCCGGGACAACAGCTGGTCGGTGCGGGTGCCGCGGCGGCTCAAGGAGCTGAACGCCAACATCGCCGCCGCGCGGGACGAGCTGACCACCCGGCTGTCGCGAGCGCCGAAACCCAGTGAGATCGCGGCTCATCTCGACGTGCCGCTCGAGGAGGTCTACGAAGGCCTCCGGGCTGGTCAGGGCCGGTATGGGGCCTCGCTGGACAACCTACTGGAGAACTCACCGCACGCCGGGTTCGGCGCGCGGGATGCCAATCTCGACCAGGCGGAACTGCGGGAGGCGCTGAGGCCGATGCTGGACAGTCTTCCCGAACGCGAACGTAAGATCGTCGCGCTGAGGTTCGGTTCCGGGATGAGCCAGTCCGACATCGCCCGTCGTGTCGGCGTCTCGCAGATGCAGGTTTCGCGGCTGCTGACGTCCACGCTGGAGAAACTGCGTGAAGGGCTGGGTGAGACGGACATCGCCGAGGGCACCTGATTCATCGGTCACCCGGTTGGGTACTCGCTAAACACGGCCAACAGACGAATATCCCAGTCGATGGCAGCGAGACGAACTTTGTGAGGTGGGGAACCGGTGATGACGTCGAGCACGCGGGCAAGCGACACCGTCTCATCCGATCCGCTTTCTTTGCCCTTGCCGGTGGACGTCACCGCACCCACGGTGGCGCGCCACCTGGTCCGCGTCCTTCTCGGCGGCCTCGGGCTCGGCGGGCAGGCAGTCGACGATGTGCTGCTGGCGACCTCCGAGCTGGTGACGAACGCGTTCGAGCACGGCGGCGCACCGGACCGGCTCGAATTGGAGTACTTCCGGGGCAAGCTGATGCTGCGGGTGTTCGACTCGGGAGACGGCGAGCCCGAGCTGAAGACACCCTCACCGGAACTTGCACGCAGCCGGGGGCTGTACCTGGTGAACGCCTTGGCCGAGGGCTGGGGATTCGAGCGGCGCGCGGACGGCAAATACGTCTGGGCCGAATTTATGGTGCCCGCGGAGGACGAAGGCCCCCGTCGCAAGCTCGTCGGTTAGGTAAGGCCTCGCGCCGAGGGGGTCTCGGCGATTCGGTCCCGGAACGGCTTCCGGTCGAGTGCTTCGACGATCGCGGTCAGCAAATCGGTCAACGGGTAGGGAAGCTCCGCTTCCAGCTGCCCGGCGGCCTCGGAGGCCGCCGCCCACTCGCTCTCCAGCACCGGTGTCAACGCGCGGGTCTTCGGCGTGAGCGACACAATCCGCTGCCGGGCGTCGACACCCGCTTCGAGTGCGACCAGACCACGTTTGGCCATCTGCGCGACGGTCTGACTCGCGGCGGAATGTGTCACCGCCATCGCCTCCGCGAGGTCCCGGATGGACAGCGGCCCCTCGGCCACCAGAGCGCGGACCACCGGGGTGAAGCGGGGCCGGTAGTCCTCGAGGCCGAGGTCCTCTTCGAACTTCGCGACGTCGCCTTCCAGCAGCTCGAGGACGTGACGGAGCCTTGTCCCGAGCCCCTGCGTCCCCCATGCCCTGTTCATGGCAGCGTTCATGGCAACGAAGCATAAGCGCTGTCGCATTCGGAGTCGCCGCCTCGGCCGCCGGGGTGGTCGTCTTAGGATCTGCAGTCCATGGAGACTCGGAGGATCGCCCGGCTCGGCCGCGAGGTCGGCGCTGTGGGGCTCGGCTGCTGGCAGCTCGGAGCCGACTGGGGCAACGTCGAGGAAGCCGACGCACTGGCCGTGCTGCACGCCGCGGCCGACGCCGGGGTGAGTTTCTTCGACACCGCGGACGTCTACGGCGACGGCCGCAGTGAGCGGCTGGTCGGCCGGTTCCGGGCGGAACGCGGCGGCGACGCCGTGTTCGTGGCCACCAAGATGGGCCGCAGGCTGGAGCAGGTGCCGGAGAACTACGTCGCGGCGAACTTCGACGCCTGGATCGACCGGTCGCGAGAGAACCTGGGCATGGACACCCTCGACCTGGTTCAGCTGCACTGCCCGCCGACCTCGGTGTACTCGTCCGACGCGGTTTACGACGCGCTCGACGCGCTAGTCGAGCGCGGTCGCATCCGCGCGTACGGCGTGAGTGTCGAAACCTGTGACGAGGCGCTGGCGGCATTGGAGCGGCCGAACGTGGCATCGGTGCAGATCATCCTCAACTGCCTGCGGCTCAGCCGATCGAGCGGGTGCTGCCCGCCGCGGCGGCGTCCGGCGCGGGGATCGTCGTCCGGGTGCCGCTGGCGTCGGGGCTGCTGTCCGGGCGGTACGACGCGAGTACCGCGTTCGCCGCCGACGATCACCGCAACTACAACCGTCAGGGTGCCGCGTTCGACGTCGGTGAGACGTTCTCAGGGGTGCCGTTCGAGGTTGGGCTGGAGGCCGTGGAGCGCCTCCGGGGGCTCGTGCCCGAAGGCGCGACGCTGGCGCAGTTCGCGCTGCGCTGGATCCTCGACCAGCCGGGCGTCAGCGTGGCCATCCCGGGCGCGCGCAACCCGGAGCAGGCCCGCGGCAACAGTGCGGCCGCCGCGCTGGCGCCGCTCACCGACGAGGCAACGGCCGCGGTTCGCGTGGCCTACGACGACCTGATCCGGCCGTTGATCCACGACCGGTGGTGAAATTCCGGCGCGCTGGCATGATGACCGGATGACGCCCGAAGAGCTGCTGACCACGACCCGCACCGTCCGCAAACGACTCGACCTGGAACGGCCCGTCCCGCTCGAGCTCGTCAAGCACGCCCTGGACATCGCCCTGCAGGCGCCGAGCGGATCGAACACGCAGCGATGGCAGTGGCTCGTCATCACCGACCCCGGCCAGCGCGCCGCGATCGGCGAGATCTACCGGCGCGCGTGCACCGAGTACCTCGAGTCGTCGAACGCCGCGGGCAAGCTCTTCGCCGACGACCCGGAGCGCGCGAAGGTCCAGCAGCGCGTCGGCGGCAGCATCGAATACCTCGCCGACAAGATGGGCGACGTGCCGGTGCTGGTGATCCCCTGCCTCGAGACGCCGTCGGCGGAACTGCCGGAAGGCAACCAGGCGGGCTTGTGGGCGTCGCTGCTGCCCGCGGCATGGAGCTACATGCTGGCGGCCAGGGCGGTCACGCTGGGGACAGCGTGGACCACGCTGCACCTGAAGTACGAGAAGGAGACCGCGGAGGTCCTCAACCTGCCGCCGAACGTGCACCAGGCCGCGCTGATCCCGACCGCGTTCTACACCGGCGACTCGTTCAAGCCCGCCACGCGCCAGCCGCTCGAAGAGGTCCTGCACCTCGACCGCTGGTAGCAGCGGAAGGGGCTTTCCCCGTATCCAGTGCGAGGAAAGCCCCTCCGGTTCACCGCGGGAGCAGTGCTCGATTCGACGACGCCCTACTCGACGACGAGGGTGAGACGCTGGATGCCCCAGTTGTCCGCCTGACTGCCGGGCAGCCACACGTCGACGATGTCGTCTTTGATCCAGCTGCCGATGTCGGCCGCGTAGCAGTGTCCGTACCCGGGGACGTAGAACCGGGTGCCCCACGGGATGTTCCGGACGTCGACGGCGCAGTAGCCGGGCCCCGCGCTGTAGCCCATCGCGGTCTGGCCCGCATCGTTGTACGAGGTCGCCTTGTAGCTGAACGTCGTGCCCTTGGGGATGGTGTACGCGGCGAGCTTGCCGGTCGCGCCGACGCGGAACGAGGTCGAGATCTGGCCGAGCGAGGCAGGCGTGTTGTCCTCCTTACTCATCGCGTAGACCTGGTAATTCGCGTTCTGGCACGGGCTCGCGTCGGTGACCAGGAAGCTCGCCTGGCCCCAGTCGCTGATCCGCTGCAGGGCCTGGCCGTTGCGGAACGCGCGATAGGCGACCGCGCCGGCGACCCGGTTGAACGTGAACGTGACCTTCCCGTCCGCGCCGAGCGCGCCGGAGATGCCACCCGGTACCGGCAGCCGGTTGCTTACGCTGACCGAGCCGACCTCGGAGCCGGGGCCGTGCCCGCCGGTGACCGGGCGATCCGGGATCCGGCCGGTGTAGAAGTGCTGGCAGGCGGGCAAAGTGGGCACGGCAGACGCCGCGGGTGGCACGGTGATCAGCGACGCGACAGCGAGTGCCGCGAGCGCGGCGGCATGTCTTAAACGCGCGGACGGCATGGCTGACGAACCTCCAGGGCGGGGACCAGGCGGAGGAAGCAGAGTGGCGAGCCGATCACTCGCTGTCAGCGACGTTAGGTGACGTGGACCACACAGTCAATAGGTCTAGACCTCTTTGTCCGGTACAAACCGTGGCCGCTCAAGACGTGAGGTAGGAGTCCAGTCTGTCGGCGAGTTCCGCCGGATTGCCGAGCGCGACCAGGTGGCCACCGTCGATCTCGTCGGGCACGACGTCCAGCCGCTCCTTCGCGACGCGGCGCTGGAAGTCCGGCGCGAAGAAATTGTCCTGAGTGGCGATGAGGACCTTCGTCGGCACGCCGGGCCAGGCCGCGAGCGGCCACGGCTGACTGCCCTCCGCACTCACCTGAGCCCGGCCGTGCGCGACACACTCATCGGCGACGTCCGCGGGCACACCGTTGAAGTACGTCTCGGCTTCGGTCAGCCCCTCCGGACCCTGGAAGCCGGTGTTGCCCCACCAGTCGTTGGGCTTCTCACCGGGCGCCGGGATCATCGCGGCCAGCATGACCAACAGCCGCACCGGCAGCTCGGCGCACACGAGCGGGCCGGTGAAACCGCCGTAGGAATGGGCGACGACCACGAGGTCGGTCCGGTCACCGACCGCGTCGACCACCGAAGCGGTGAACTCGGCCAGCCCCGCCGATGGGTCGTCGATCGGCAGGTCCACGGCCACCACGTCGTGCCCGCGGCCGCGCAGCTCAGGCGCCAGCCTGTGCCAGTCCCAGGCGCTGCTTCCGCCGCCGTGGATCAGTACGAAGGTGCTCATCGGCCGCCGTCCTCACCGTCAGGTGCCGCCCCGAGGTCAGCACCGCCGGAGCATATCCACCAGGGCCGACTTTTCTCCGGTCGTGACGGTGAGGCCGTAGTAGTGCTTCACGACGATCCAGTCGGTCGCGTAGGTGCACCAGAACGACACGAGCGGCGGCTTCCACTGATCGGGGGCCTTGTCGCTCTTCTCCTGGTTCACGTTGTCCGTGACCGCGAACAGCTGCGGCCGGGTCAGGTCGTTCGCGAACTGCTGACGTTTCTCGGTCGTCCACGACTTCGCGCCGCTGACCCAGCTCTGCCCGAGCGGCACCATGTGGTCGATGTCGACGTCGCCGGGCTTCGTCCAGGTCGCGTCGTCGTAGATGCTGTGCCAGGTGCCGGCGGTGGGGTTGCAGTCCTTGCCCGCCTTGACGTCCTTGCCGTCCCGCTTCAGCACGAGCTCACGGGTGTTGCAGCCCTCGCCCTGATTGGCCCAGTGCGGGAACTTCTCCCGCGAATAGCCGTCCATCGTGCCGCGCGGACCGACGGTCAGCTCGTCGAGCTGCTTGCTCGCGTCGGCGGCGCCGACCGGGGGCGGCGCGGACGGCGCGGGCTCCGCGCCACCCTTGCCGTTGACCACCCAGACCGCGGCCGCGACGACCGCCAGTGCGACCAGGACGAGCATGATCCGCTGAGACTGACTCAGCTTCCGGCTTCGAGTCGGCACAGCGAGGATCCTCTCGGCGGGGACGCGGGGGCCGCCGAGTATCCCCTTACCTGCCAAGGAGAACGGGACCGACACGCTTCGCCGCGCGAAGGTGATCCGGAACACTGCGCGAGCACCGCCACATCGGCCGCTGATCGACGAGCCCGGCCGCCGCCGTCGGCTACGGTCAGGGCAAACGGAGTAGAGGAACAGGTGGTCAGCGCTCGTGGACGGACCAGTACCGGTCGAAGTACCCGTCGGCATCAGGGCCATTCGGTGGTCGACCGTTCCCGCCGAACGAACCGTACTGGTGGTCGTACACAACGTCACCACGGTCACCAGGCTGCTCGACGTGCTTCCGGCCTTCGAAAACGACTTCCGCATCCAGCTCGTGTTCAGCTCCAGTGGATCGGATCCGTTCCAGCACGGACTCCGGAGCCTGCTCGACGAACTGGGCGCCATCACCATTCCGTGGAGCCAGGCCAGGCAGGAGAAGTTCGACCTGGTGCTCTCCGCGAGTCACCACGGCGGACTCGGCGATATCACCGGCCCCACCGTCATTTTCTCTCACGGAATAGGGTATACTAAATACTCGCCCGGAAACCGGAAACCGGAAACCGGAAACCGTCAGACCTTCGGCCTTTCGCCGCAGTGGGTGCTGTACGACGGCGAACCTGTCGCGGAGGCTTTCGTACTCTCCCATGAGGAGCAGCTCACCAGATTGATCGCGGCCGCGCCCGCCGCCGCGGAAAAGGCGGTCATCGCCGGAGATCCTTGCTATGACCGGATTCTCGCCAGCGTCGACTACCGGGACCGCTATCGCAAAGCGCTGAATTCCAGTGACCGCACGGTGGTCATGGTTTCCTCGACCTGGTGGTCGAACTCGCTGCTCGGCTCGTGGCCCGACTTCCTGCGCGGACTCCTTTCCGAATTGCCGATCGACCGCTATCAGGTCATCGCCGCACTACATCCGAATGTCCGCCATGGACATAGCCCCCTGCAGATCAACACCTGGCTCGCCGACTGCCTTCGCTCGGGATTGATCCTGCTGCCCGAAATAGATGGCTGGCGTGCGGGCCTGATCGCCGCCGACCTGATTTGCGGCGACCACGGATCGGTAACAGGATATGGCGCCGCATTGAGAAAACCCACCGTACTCGCGGCATTCGGCGACGAAGACGTCGCGACCGGATCACCCATTTCCCTCCTCGGCGCGACCGCACCACGGCTGACCACCCACCGGCCCCTGCTGCCCCAGATCCGCGCCGCACTCGACGACCACGACCCAGGGAGATACGCCGAGGTCGCGGACCTCGTCACCTCGGTCCCGGGAGAATCGCTGGCACGCCTGCGGACCCTCTTCTACTCCGTTCTGAACCTGCCCGAACCTCAGCACGAACCGCCCGTGGGGCCGATCCCGGCCCCCGTCATCAGCGCCGACCCGACGCGGATCGCCACCCGGGTGCGGTACGAACTCAACCGGGAGGCACGCCTCGCCCGGCTGGTCCGCTACCCCGCGGAAGTGTGGCGGCCGACCGGCGGGCTCCGCGCGGACGACCCGGCGGACACCCATCTGTCCTGCCCCGACGACTACCCGATCCGTTCGCTCCGGACCTCAGCGGCCATCCTGACCAGCGAGGACGACGTGGTCGGCGCGAACCGGCGAGCGATCCGCGCCCTCCTCGGCGACCAGCGAAGCGTGGTGACAACCCCGGTGGGCGACCGCATCGAGTTGAGCGGGCCAGGGTGTCCGCCCGAAGTGCACGCGTCCGTCGTCTACGCGTGGCTCAACCAGGGACACGCTCTTGGGGAGCTCGCGCCCACGATCACGGTCGAGCTCGGCGGGCAGCGCTACGAACTCGACGTCACTCTCCGGTGAGCTTCGCCCGGTACTCCTCGGCACGAGCCTGGTACGACACGTCGCCCGTGAGCGGGAAGAGTTCGTCGGCCAACTCGGCTGCCTTCTCCCACATCTGCAACGCGACGAATGCCTCCAGTGCCGGAACGAACAACGCGACGACCTCGTCCGCAGGCTGCCCGAGGTCCCTGCGGATCCGGCCCAGCAATGCGCCCGACTGCGCTTTGTTGGCGTTCTCGCCTTCGCATCGGCGGAAGTATTCGTAGGTCGCCGAGGCCCAGGAATGAGCTTCACCAGACGCTTGGAGCTTGAACTGGACACGCCCGGCGTGCATATCGAGCAGCGCGTACGCGCGTTCGTGCTCGTCAGGAAGATCCATGAGCGGCACGGCTTTCCTGGCTTCGAGGAACAACTCGACAGCCTTGACGGGTTCCCCGCGGCCTTCCTGAGCCAGGCCGTACCATTCGTACGCGCTCGCCAGCCCCGGCGGATATTCCGCCGCGAGCGCCCTCGCGATATAGCTGTCGGCGGTGTCGTACTCTCGCGCCTTTTCATGAAGCCCGGCGAGATCCCGGCAGAACTGCCATTCGGCGGGAGGACCGGCCACCAGCCCGAGCGCCCCCTCGTAAGCCTCGATGACCTCGTCCACCCGGCCGGTCTGATAACCGAAATACCACAGCGCCAACGGAAAGAGGACCGTGAGCTCGTGGGAAGGAAGCTTTGTCACGGCCTTGGCAGCCGCCACCAGGTTGGACCATTCCAGTGCGAAGACCGGAGCGGCGTCGAGTGCGGCGTTATCGCCGGTGAACGCGGGCGGGATGGCCGCGTAGTGGGACCGTGCGGGCACCGGATCCGGCCGTCCGGAAAGTGACCGGTCCAGCGAGACCTCCAGCCGCCAATACCACTCGACCGCACGAGAAACAGCCGCCTCGCGTTCGGCCGCACCCCACGCCTTGAGCAACTTCTCCTTGGCATGCTCGCGGATGAGGCTGTGGTAGCGGTACCGCCGCTTGCCCGTGCGTTCGAGGACGAAGCCCTTCGCCAGCCTGTCCAGCGTCCGCTTGACGGCGGCCACCGGTTCGCCGAGGACAGCGGCGGCGACGCCGACGCCGAAATCCGGGCCGGGGGCGAGGCCCAGCAGCTCGTACGCCTTGGCTTCGGTCTCGTCGAGCTCGTCGTACATCAGGTCGAAGATCCGGATCACCGGGCGTTTGCCGTCGAGCTCCAGCAGTTCGAGCGACCTCCCACCGAGGAATTCGTCGACGTACTCCTCGGGGGTGTAGTCCGGATCCCGCAGGCGCACCGCCACGATCGACAAAGCGATCGGCAGGCCTTCGCAGATCTCGTTGACCACGGCGAACTGCTCGTGCCGGACCACTTGCCCGGCCACCTTGCCCAGCAGCTCACCAGCGGCTTCGGCGGTGAACTTGTCCAGCTTCAGCGACCGGAAATCGTTGATTTGCAAGCTTTCGAGCGTCCGCCTGCTGGTGACCACCACGACGAGCGACGAGGACGGGAACAGCAGGGGCCGGACCTGTTCGACGTCATTGATGTCGTCCAGCAGCAGCAACACCCGCCGCTGCGACAACCTGGACCGGAATTCGGCGAAGCGCCCGTCATCGTCGGCGGGGATGTCCTTCTCGGCCATCCCCAGCAGGCCGAGAAGACGCACGACCAGCTGCCCCGCGGACAGCCGGGCCTCGGGATCGGACCCGTGCGCGTCGCAGTAGAGCTGCACGTCCGGGAGATCGCCGGCGATTCGGAGACACGCCGCGAGCGCGAAGGTGGACTTGCCGATGCCCTGGGGCCCGAGAACCGAGACCAGCGTGGGCTTCCCCGCCGCTATGTCCTCGGAATACCAGTCCAAGACCTGCGCCAGTTCCAGCTGACGATTGGAGTACGTCCCCGTCAGCGCGGGCAAACTCCGCACCGGCTCGAATTCCTTGGTCACCCGTCGTTCCCTCCCCTAGACGCATTACCACCATAGCGGGTTCCAACCCCGCAGAGTGACGGATTCAGCACCTCCCGTGTGCCGAAACGGCCTGCTGGAGCACGTCGGCGGCCAGCGACGCGGCGGGGTGCGCCGCCAGCCGCTGTCGCATCGCCCCGGTCGCCGAACGAACCGCGCCGTCGGCGAGCAGCCGGTCCACCGCCGCGCCGAGCGGTGCGCGCAGGTCCCAGCCACGCGCGAGGTCCAAGCCGTCGAGCCGTCGCGCGGTGTGCCGCTGTTCCCGGCTGCGCGGTACGACGAGCATCCGCACCCCGTGCAGCAGCGCCTCCTGCACGGAGTTCATCCCGCCATGGGTGAGGAAGACATCGACCCGCGGGAGCAGGGCGCGCTGCGGAAGCCAGTGCCGGGCGAGGACGTTGGGAGGCAACGAGCCCAGCTCACGGGGAGACGTGTGAGCGGTCGCCATCAGGACCGTCCAGTCCGTACCGGCGAACGCGCGCGCGACAGCCGTGAAGAACCCGGGGCTCCTGGTGAAGACCGTGCCGGGGGACACCAGAAGTGCCGGACCGGATCCGGCCCACGACGGCCCGGGATCGGCGTCCACGGGCGCGATCAGGGGACCGACGAACCGGAACCGCGCACTGAACCGGTGCGGGCGTGGCTGGAACTCGGGCAGCGCGTTGACCAGCGCCGGTCCCACGCCCGTCGGCGAACGCGCGTGAGTCGTCCAGAACGGGACGACGGGCAGCTCCCAGCGCCGGGCGAGCCTGCTCGCCCACGGCGCCATGGGATCGGCCACGACCAGGTCGGGACGGCGCTCTCGGAATTCCTCAGCGCTTCGACGCGACGCGTCGAACCACGCCCGGCGTCGGCGAACCCTGTTGTGCACCCAGGCGACGGCTTCCCGCGGACTCCGCTCGGCGGCGACCCGCACGTCGTGCCCACGCCACGACACGACCGGTTCGGCGCCGGCGCCCGCGAAGGCCGCGGCGAACCGGTGGCCGGACAGCAGCACCCGCACCCGATCGCCCCTGGTGACGAGCTCGGCCACCACCGGCAGCATCGGGTTCACGTGGCCGTGCGCGCCATAGGGCACGAACAGGTAGTCAGCCATCACCGCCCCTTCCCGCTAACGTCTGCAGATCATGAGTTCATCACCTTGGTGGGGCCCGAGCGTGTTCGCGCTGGCCGGTGTGCTGATCGGCGCGCTGGCCACGGTGGGACTGGGACTGCTGAACCGCCGGTCGGAACGACGTCGCCTGTCCCGTGACCAGAAAAGCCGGTGCTACCCGGAGCTGCTCCGGCTGGCGACGGAGCTGCGTCGGCTACCGGTCTGGCCGGTCGAGGCCGGAGATCCGCGGGACCGGCTGGACGACCTTCAGTCCCTCGCACTGGAAGCCGGGTTCTACGGCACGGCCGAGGTCAACACCGCGATGTCCACACTGCTCGGTGCCGCCCAGGAGTTCGCCGCCATGATCACTTTCTTGCGCGCGGAGAGCAGTCCCGGGCACCGGAACAAGCTCGATCAGCGGTTCGCCGAACGGCACGGCACCGCGACCGGCGAGCTCACCAGCGCGATGACCGCGTTCGCCACGGCGGGCAGGCACGACCTCGAAATCGCCGGGTCATTCCAGCCCGTCGAGCCGAAGGTGCTGGAGCCCTAACCCGGAAAAAGAAGAGAGCCCCCTGCGAACAGGGGGCTCTTTCCGTATATCTGTCTCAACCGTGCGTGCGCCCGAAGGGATTCGAACCCCTGACCTTCTGATCCGTAGTCAGATGCTCTATCCAGCTGAGCTACGGGCGCTTGTTCAGTTATCTCAATCTAGCACCCGGCGAACCGGGCACCAGCGGAGGCTCCGGGATTTGAACCCGGGAGGGGGGGTTACCCCCAACCGCATTAGCAGTGCGGCGCCATAGACCAGACTAGGCGAAGCCTCCCAGGTCGAAACGACCACTGCCGAGATAGATTACACAAGTCTTCGGGCCCGCCGGAAGGCACCCCCCTCACGCCCGCCGGAGGATCCGGAGCAGCCGCGGGGACCGGCCGCCGAGCCCCTCGGCCTCGATCACCGCGATGCCCACGCGGGGAAGTTCGCGCGCGCCGGGGTACACCAGGTAGCGGGGAACCCAGCGTGGCTGGAACTTCGCGTTGAAGCGGTACAGGCTCTCGATCTGGATCCAGCGTGAGAAGAAGTGCAGCACCTTGGCCGACATCCGGGCCGGCGCCGATGCGCTGGCCCTGCTCCAGCACCGCGCGGAACGCGGCGAAGTTGAGCGAGACCTGTTCGAAGCCGTGTTCGGGGGCCGCCAACAGCAGTTCGGAGATCATCAGCTCGTTGAGGCCGTTGTCAGCGGTCCGGTCGCGACGCATGACGTCCATCGACAGTCCGTGCTCACCCCACGGGACGAATTGCAGCACGCCGCGCACGCGGCCGTCCTGCTCGGCGGTCACCAGCACCGAACCGGGGTCACCCATCCGGCCCAGCGCCATCGAGAAGCCGCGCTCCGTGTCGGTGCTGCGCCAGTTCGCGGCCAGCGCCACCAGTTCGTCGAGCTCGCCGGGGCGCAGGTCCTCGGCCTTGCGCACGAGGACCTTGTAGCCCGCCCGTTTGGTGCGCGACGCGGCCTGCCGGACACCGCGCATGACGCGCCCGTCCAGGGTGAACCCGGCGGCGTCGACGACGGCTTCGTCGCCGATCTCCAGCACCTCGAGGCCGAACCGCGCCCAGACCGTCGCGCCGAGCTCCGAGCAGCCCATCACCGCGGGCACCCAGGCGTAGCGGCGGCACACTTCCAGGTACTCCTCGATCGCGCCCGGCCACGCCTCGTGATCACCGAGCGGGTCGCCGGAACACAGCGCCACTCCGGCGATCACCCGATAGGTCAGCGCCGCCTTGCCGGACTTGGAGAACACCGCGAACTTGTCCCGGCGCAAGGCGAAGTAGCCCAGCGAGTCCCGTGCGCCGTGCTCGTCGACCAGCACGCGCAGGCGGGTGACCTCGTCGTCGGTCAGCTCCGGCGACGGCTCCGCCGACCTGAGCAGGAAGTACGCCGGGAGCAGGATCGCGCCGAGGCCGAACAGCAGCCCGACGGCCGCGGTCAGATCCTCCAGCCACATCGCGTGGAACACCGCCGGCCCGCTGACCCCGGTCAGCGCCAGCAGCGACTCCGCGATCCGGTCGCCGAAGCCGAGCGGCTCCAGCACGATCTGCGGGGCCACCGAGAGCAGCACCAGGTTGATCCCGAACCCGGCCACGACGAGCTGCAGGAACGCCCCGAACGCGCGCCACCGGCCGGTCACCGGGTCGGGCAGGGCGACGAAGTAGCGGCGGGTGGCGAGCAGCCCGGCCAGCAAGACCACCGAGACCAGCCCCGCGCCGAACACGTGCTTGAGCCCCAGATGCGACACGGTCAGCAGCACGGTCACGCCGACCGCGAGCTGCCACGCGCGCCGCTTGCGCCGCCGCAACCCGGCGGCGAGCAGGATCAGCAGGACGCCGGTGACCAGTACGACGGTCGCCGCGGCGGTGGTCGCGTCCTGCGGCAGCTCCAGCCATTCGGCCAGGTGCCCGCGCAGGCTCCGGCGTCCCGCGGGCACGAGCACCGAAACCAGCGCCATCACGCCGGTCAGCCGCGTCACCCAGGTGATCACGAAAACCGAGCTCGCGCCCGCGACCCGCCAGGTCGCGTGCGTGGCGTGCCTGGCCGCCTCGGCGCCGTTCGAGCGTTCCCCCATCACCACCGTTGCAACACGCTCGGCGACGCCATGCTTCCCCCTCTACCCCCCGGCCAGCTCCATGAACGGCGTCAGCGCGTCCGGATTGAGGAGCGTGTCGCGGCTGACCGCGCGCTCCGGAGCCACCCCGGACAGGATCCTCTTGACCGGTACCTCACACTTCTTACCGTTCAACGTGCGTGGCACCTCGGTCACCACGACGAACCGATCGGGTACATGCCGCGGTGACAGCGCGCCACGCAGTTCCTTGCGCAGCACCGGCTCGACGTCCTCGAGCTTCACTCCGTCGGTCAGCACCAGGAAGCAGAGCAGCTGCCCGTCCTCGTTGCCCGCGGCCGAGGTGTCGATGACCAGCGAGTCCGCGACCTGCTCGAAGCCCTCGGCGACCCGGTAGAACTCGGCGGTGCCCATCCGCACGCCGCCGCGGCGCCAGATCCCGGGGTACCTGTCGAAGTACGCCTCGCGCAGCCGCGAACCGTCCGGGGCGTCCCAGAAGAAGAGCGGCATCGAGGGCATCGGCTCGGTGACGACCAGCTCGCCGACCTCTTCGATCACCGGCTTGCCCGCCTCGTCGAACGCGGCAAGCGCGGCGCCCAGCGCGGCGCAGGACAGCTCGCCGAGCCACACCCGCCGGTCGGGCGACGCGGCGACGAACGCCGCGCACACGTCGGTGCCGCCGGACACCGAACAGATCTGGACGCTCTTGCCGACCTCGTCGGCGATCCAGCGGAACCCTTCGACGCTCAGCGGCGCGCCGGTCGAACCGAGCACGCGCAACGCCGTCAGGTCGTACCGCTCCGCGGGTTTGATGCCCGCTTTGAGGCAGCTCTGGCTGTACGGCGCCGACGTGCCGAAATAGGTGACGCGGTGCTGTTCGGCCAGTCGCCACAACACGTTCAGGTCCGGGTGGCCGGGGCTGCCGTCGAACAGCACGATGGTCGAGCCGGTCAGCAGGCCGGAGATGAGGAGGTTCCACATCATCCAGCCGGTGGTGGTGAACCAGAAGAACCGGTCGCTGGGGCCGAGATCGCTTTGCAGCGCAAGGGCTTTGAGGTGTTCGACGGTGATGCCGCCGTGCCCGTGGACGATGCCCTTCGGCAGGCCGGTGGTGCCGGAGGAGTAGAGCACCCAGAGCGGGTGCGCGAACTCGACCGGCTCGAAAGCCAGCTCGGCGCCGGTGTTCGCGGCGAGCTGGGCGTCCCAGTCGAGCGTGCCGCCGAGAATGTCGCTGGGAGTGTCGCTGGGGGTGTCACCGCCGACGTAGTCGACGAGGATCGTCGCCTCGAGCGACGGGATTTGCTCCCGCAGCTCGGCCACCGTGGTCATGGTGTCGAACGACCGTCCATTGTAGACATAGCCGTTGACGGCGACGAGCACCTTCGGCTCGATCTGGGCGAACCGGTCGGAGATCGCGCGGACGCCGAAGTCCGGCGAGCAGGAGGACCACACCGCGCCGAGGCTCGCCGCGGCGAGGAAGGCGATCAGCGTCTGGGGGCAGTTCGGGGCCAGCGCGACGACCCGGTCGCCCTTGGTCACGCCGAGTGCGCTCAGAAGGCGTCCGGACACTGATGTCATGTCGTCCAGTTTGGTGCCTGGGGCCGCGTGACTGACGGGGACTTTCACACGGTCTGTTCTGGTGAAAGGGACTTTTGCAAGGTTGAGTCGAGGGAAGGTCCCCGGCCACCTTCAGTCGCCACCGCAGGCTTGCCGTGTGCCCTGATGGGAGCCTTCACGGCGTTTAACGCTATCATGGTGGCCTTCAGGGGCACACATGAAACGGTCATGGCGGTATGAAACGGGCGAATGGGTAGACTTTTCGTCCTTTGTGGAGGGTAAGCGGCTTCGAAGGACAGGCGCCCGAGGCTTCGAGCGGCGGCTACTACGTCAGTTCTCAGACGCGTTCTGAGCGCGTGCTCGGCGTAGCTGAGCGTGCCGCCGTCGAACCAGGTCGCCGTCGGCATCGAGCCGGACAGCGTCTCGCGGGGCCGGTCGTGCCAGCGGACTCCGAGGAACTCCACGACGGCGTCCCAGAACTCGGGCACGCGCTGGGTGGAGAACTCCCACAACGACTGGTAGTCGTCCACCGTGACGTCGCGCTCGGCGCGCAGCTACTGGCGGAAGGCCTCGATCTTGGTGTCGGACAGGTGGCCCGGATCGGGGCGCCAGAGCACTTCGGGAGCGTCGGCGGTGTACGTCACCCATCGACCTTATCCCGCGATATCCCCCATCAGCTCCTCCGCCATCGACCTCAGTCGCGACGGATCCAGCGGCGTGACGGTCACCCAGTCACCGCTGCGGCGCAGGGCGTAGCGGCCGGTGGGGGTATCGACCCAATTGACCGTGTTGGCGCCGCGGATCCACCGATTTTCGCGGCCTCGCGCGGCACCGCCCAGGCGGCCGCCACCGCGACGGTGCGTGACCGCGCGGACCACCACCGCGAGCTCCGGCGGGCGCACCCCGGCGTAGCGCAGCACCTCGGCGAACCCGGCCACGCCCTCCCGCTCGCCCTCGGCGCAGGCCGCCTCGAAGTCCGCGGCACGCAGGTTCGCCGGGATGCCCTCACCGGCAGGCTCACGGGTCAGCGCCCCGAGCAGGGTGCGGACCAGGTTCCTCGCCCGGGTGGCGCCGAGCCAGACCTCGGTGCCCTCCACCCCGACCGACGCCGCGCCGTGGCGCCCGACGACGCCGATCGCGCGATACGGCGTCCCAGCGCCCTCGGCGTGCAGATCGAGGACCAGGTCACCGTCCGCCACCGAGCGCAGCAGCGCGGCGAGGTCGCGAGCGGGCCGGTCGACGGTGCCCAGCTCACGCTCGGCGAGCGCGCGATCGGCGTTCGCGACCAGTTCGGCGCGCGCGGCGGGCGTCCGGCCGAGGTGCGGGACGGCCAGTGCCGCGGGCAGCTCGCCGAGCCCGAGCGCGGACCAGAGGAGGAAGAACTCCCCGGCGTGCAAACGGATCCAGCCCGAGTCCGGGTCGCGCATGCGCTCAGTACCCGCCCCGCCGGGGTTCCTCGCCGATCACCGGCGGTGTCACCGGACCGCCCCGCGCCCAGATGTCCGACTCCTCCACCAGATAGCCCGGCGTCACCCGTTCGGCGTCCTCCTCACGGCGTGCGCCTGACGCTCCGCCCATCGGCATCGCGCCCATCCCGCCCGGCCGCTGACCGGCGGCGGCCGATCCCGGCTGGACCTGCGCGACACCCGGACGTCCCTCGGTTCCGAGCGTTCCCGCTCCGGCCGCGGGGCCCTGCCCCAGCGGCTCGCGCGGGGTCTCGATCGGCGCGAGGACCTTCGGCCCCGGGACGTCCGCGCTGGCCTTCGTCGTGCTGTCCGCGGGTGGGCGGGGTTTCGGCTGGTCCTTCTTCTTGCCGAGCGAGTCGCCGGGCGGGGTGAACTCCGGCACCGTGCCGAACACCTCGCTCGAGTCGCGCTGAAGCCGCCGCATGACGTCGGCGGCCTGGTGGTGCAGCTCCTGCGCCCGCAGACGCTGCGGACCGGGGTCGATCATCATCGCGCCCGCGCTCGCGAAATCCCCGCCGGTGAACGCGCTCGCGGACATCGCGGCGGTGCTGTCCGCGGGGACGGCCTTGCTGGCCGGGACGGCATGCACCGGGACCCGCGGCGGCTCCGGCATCGTCAGCCGGGCTGTTTCGGCGTTGTCGGCCTGCCTGCTCACGCAGCCGGACACCTCGGTGGCGCGACGCCCCGCGTCGTTCGCCCAGGCCACCAGGCGGGTCGCCGCGTCGCGGGCCTTGTCCGCACCCGCGCCCTCCCAGCCGTCCGCCGAGGCGGTGACCGCGCGGCTCAGCTCCGCGCCGATCTCGTCGAGGGCCTCGCCCAGCTTCGCCCACCGCGCGGCGACCCTGGTGGCCTGCGTGAGGTCGAGCCCGGTGTTGACCATGTCGTAGAGCTCTTGGTGCGAGTACGTCAGCCAGTCGATCGACTCGGCGAGATGCTCGGGCCCCGGTTCGGGCTCGACGGGCGGAAGCGCGATCACCGGCGCACCCCGTCCGTCATGTCGAACCGGTCCATGATCCGGTGGAGGTCCTCGCGCGCCTTGTCGTCCTTGGCCCGGTACAGGTGCTGGGCGGACTTCACCGCCAGCTCGAGGTCGTGCAGGACCTTGCCGAACTCGTCGAGCACGGGCAGCGCGGCGCCGGTGCCGTCGGTCGCCGCGCCCTGCAGCCGCGCACTCAGCGCCCTGCCGATGAAGTTGTCCCCCAACGACAACGGGATTTCGAGCTCGGCGGCGTCGGCGATCAGCCCGCTCAGCACCCCGCGGACATGATCCAGCGAATCCAGCAGCTTCTTGGCGGCGTCGTCGGTCAGCTTGACGGCCCCGGCCGCGGCCTCTTGGCGGACGCCCGAGACCTGGCTCGCGACTGGCGCCAGAGCGACCGCGGCGCCGGTCGTGAACGGCGCGGACGGCGTCGCGTTCGGTGTCCTTGTTACTTTTTCCATGAGTTTCCCCCTCGTCACGATTGTGACGCGAGGCACTCGGTAATGGTTCCCCGGGGTTACCGAAGGTGCGCGTCGAACCAGTTCAGCGTGCGCTGCCAGGCCTCCGCGGCGGCGGCCGGATCGGCGTCGAAGCGGTGGTTCGCCCCCGGGTAGCGGACGACGTTGGTGGCCACCTTCGACGAGGCCGCCGCGTCCTGCAGCCGCTCGAACTGCGCGCCGCCCTGCTCGTCACCGCCGTCGCCGAACATGCCCAGCCACGGACTGGTCAGCCTGCCCGCGATCTCGACCAGCGCGGGGAGTTCGACGTCGCCCTGGCCGCCGACACTGACCGCCGCGCCGAGCTTGCGGTGCGAGGCGACGACGAGCGCCGCGGTGCCGCCGAGGTCGAAGCCGACGACGCCGAGCAGATCGGCCTGGACGCCGCGCTCGACGAGCCAGGCGAGTGTGATGTCCGTCGCGTCGAGCAGGTCCTGCTGCGTCAGCTTTTCGCCGTCGAGGTGCGGGGTGACCGCGAGCCAGCCCTCACCGGCGAGGCTCGCGATCAGCAGCCGGACGCCGTCGGTGACCCCGTCGGCCTCGTGCAGCACCACCAGGCCACCGCGGATGGCGCCCTCGGGTTCGGCGAACGTCAGGCGCCGGGCCCGGCCGTCGGCGCGCTGGTAGTCGAGGGTGTCGGTGAGGGTCATGAACCCACTCAACCACCACCGGGTAAACAACGTGCAACAGCGGGCAACGGGAGGTGCGGAGAAAAGCGGGTCGCGGCGATGAGCCCACGAAAGATACGGTGACCCGGAACTCACCGCGAACCCGAGGAGCGCCGAAGATGTCCGCCCTAGCCCCGCGTGCTGATCTCGAATCATTGCCGAAGTACGTCCCGGGCCGGACGATCGAAGGCGCGATCAAGCTGGCGAGCAACGAGGTGCCCGGCGGCCCGCTGCCGAGCGTCACCAAGGCCATCGCCGAGGCGGCGGCCGGGATCAACCGCTACCCCGACACCGCCTCGTCCGCACTGGTCGCCCGGCTCGCGCGCGAGCTGGACGTGCCCGCCGCGAAGCTCGCGATCGGCTGCGGCTCGGTGTCGTTGTGCCAGCAGCTGATCCAGGCGCTGTGCGCGCCCGGCGATGAGGTGATCTTCGCGTGGCGCTCGTTCGAGGCGTATCCGATCGTCACGCAGGTCGCGAACGCGGTGAGCGTGAAGGTGCCGCTGAGCAGCGGACATGCCCTTGACCTCGACGCGATGCTGGCGGCGATCACGCCGAAGACGCGCATCGTGTTCGTGTGCAACCCGAACAACCCGACCGGCACGGCGGTGCGCCGCGACGAGCTGATCCGGTTCCTGGACGCGGTGCCCGAGGGCGTGCTCGTCGCGCTCGACGAGGCGTACAAGGAGTTCGTCAGCGACACCAACGTCCCGGACGGCGTCGAGTTCACCCACACGCGTGAAAACGTCGCCGTGCTGCGCACTTTCTCGAAGGCGTACGGACTCGCCGGGCTGCGGGTCGGCTACCTGGTGGCGCCCGAGGCGATCGCGACGGCGGTGCGTCAGGTGTACGTCGCTTTCTCGGTGAACGCGGTGGCACAGGCGGCCGCGATCGCTTCGCTGGACGCGGCGGGCGAGCTGCTGGAGCGCTGCGCGGAGATCGTCGTCGAGCGGGACCGGGTGCGCGCGGCGCTGGTGGAGGCCGGGTACGAGGTGCCGGAGACGCAGGCGAACTTCGTCTGGCTTCCGTTGGGCGACAAGGCTTTGGCGTTCGCCGAGCACGCGCTGGACCGCAAGCTGATCGTGCGGCCGTTCGCCGGGGACGGCGTCCGCGTCACCATCGGGACGCCCGAGGAGAACGACCTGTTCCTGGCCGCCGCGCGGGAATTCCCCCGCTAGCCGCCGAACTCCCGTCCGCCAGGGCTTACGCGGATGCCCCCTGAAGGCCACCATCACGGCGTTAGACGCTGTGATGGTGGCCTTCAGGGGCAGTTGGTTACTTGAGCAGGAGCTGGACCACGGCGGCGAGGCCGATGACGACGATCACGCCGCGCAGGACGGTCGGGGGGAGTTTGCGGCCGATCTTCGCGCCGACCTGGCCGCCGATCGTCGAGCCGACGGCCAGCAGGGCGACCACGGGCCAGCTGATCGGGGCGACGAAGGCGTAGATCAGTCCGGCGATGATGTTGACCACGGCCGCGAGCACGTTCTTCACGCCGTTGAGTCGTTGGAGCGGCTGGGAAAGCATCATGCCCATCACGGCCATCAGCATCACGCCCTGCGCGGCGGTGAAGTAGCCGCCGTAGATGCCGATCAGGAAGATGAAGAAGAGCAGCAACGGGCCGCCCTTGTGCTCGGTCTCGTCGCCTTGGCGGCGCCTCGCGACCCATTTCGACACCCTGGGCTGGATGATCACCAGGATCACCGCGAGGCCCACCAGCACCGGCACGATCGTCTCGAAGGCGTCCTTCGGCAGCTTGAGCAGCAGGATCGTGCCGCCGATCGCGCCGAAGAACGAGGCGACGGAGTAGCGGATGACCTGGGGCCAGTAGCCCTCGAGCTCGGCACGGTAGCCGATCGCGCCGCTGACCGTGCCGGGCGCGAGGCCGATCGCGTTCGAGGTCGTCGCCGTCAGCGGTGGGTAGCCCAGTGCGACCAGGACGGGGAACGTCACGAGGGTCCCGGAACCGACCACCGCGTTGATGGTGCCCGCCCAGATTCCGGCGATGAAGATGATCACGGCGTGCCACCACGTCATAGAGCGCTCACCCTCCGAACACTAAGCAGGCTCAGGCGTCGCCGCGACGTGGATGTGTCCTGTCAGACACCGACGAGAGGCGTCTCACATCCGTTCACGCGGTGCGGGGTTTGCCGAGCACGCCGGCGAGGGCGGCCCCCGCGATCATCACCACGCCGATGGTGACCAGGCCCCATTGGCTGGAGCCGAACAGTTTCGTCATCCAGCCCACCCAGTACGGCCCGAGGAACCCGGACACGTTGCCGATCGAGTTGACCACGCCGATCCCGCCCGCCACCGCGGCACCGGACAGGAACGCGGGCAGCAACGTCCAGAAACACGGGAACGCGGCCATCACGCCGATCGCGCAGGCACACAATCCCGCGTAACCGAGCCAGGGCGCGGAGGTGAGGAACGCGGACACGGTCAGCGCGGCGCCGCCCAGCGCGAGCGGGACGACCGTGTACCGCGTGGAGCGACCGGTCCGGTCGCAGCGGCGTCCCCAGAGGATCATCGCGACCGCGCCGATCGCGTAGGGCGCGGCGGTCAGCAAGGTGACGTCGAGGTCGTCGGTGATCTTCAGGCTCGCCTTGATGATCTGGGGCATCCAGAACCCCAGGCCGTACAGGCCGAACGCGAGCGCGAAGTACACCAGGCCGAGGCCGATCACCCTCGGGTGGAACAGTGCGCGCCGGACGCTCAGTGGATTCCGCTCGGCGGTCGCGGCGTTTTCGGCGGCGAGGGTCGTGTCGATCCACTCGAGTTCCTCGCCGGTGAGCCATTTCGCGTTCGCGGGCCGGTCCGGGAGCAGCCAGAACAACACTACGCCCAGCACCACCGAAGGCAGGCCTTCGGCGATGAACAGCCAGCGCCAGCCGCTCATCCCGCCGAAGCCGTCGAGCTTCAGCAGCAGCCCGCCAAGCGGCGCGCCGATCGCGGTCGACAGCGGGACGGCGACCATGAACAGCCCGGTCACCGTGCCGCGGCGCGCGGCGGGGAACCAGTAGGTCAGGTACAGGATCATGCCGGGGAAGAACCCGGCTTCCGCGACGCCGAGCAGGAAACGCAGGACGTAGAAGCTGGTCTCGCCCTGGATCGTCGCGCAGGCCGCGGCGACGATGCCCCAGACGATCATGATCCGCGCCATCCACCGGCTGGCGCCGACGCGGTGCATGATCAGGTTGCTGGGGGCGTCGAGCAGGATGTAGCCGATGAACAGGAGCCCGGCGCCGAACCCGTAGGCCGTCGGCGAGATGCCGAGGTCCTTGTTCATGGTCAGCGCGGCGACACTGAGGTTCGTCCGGTCGAGATAGGCGAAGAAGTAGCAGACGGCCATCAGCGGCACGAGCCGCCGAGTGGCCTTGGCGAGCGCACCGCGGGCGACCGGGTCTGTCATAAGCTCCTGGCTCATCGACGGAAACTAACAGTCGTCTTTGTCAGCGCGCTTCTGGGATTGCGCCGCCAGGCCACCCCTGGCTCGGTGCGACTCGCGATTTGTGGGAGGGGCGGCCTACCGTCACAATCCCAGGGGCCCTGGCGGGCCCAAAAGAGGGCGCGCGACGTGAAGTCTCCAGCGCGCAGAGCGCGCCGGAGACCCTGTGGTTGAGAAGGCGTCCGGAAACTGATGTCATGTCGTCCAGTTTGGTG
The DNA here is from genome assembly GCF_035828755.1 of Amycolatopsis sp. H20-H5. Lineage (NCBI taxonomy): Bacteria > Bacillati > Actinomycetota > Actinomycetes > Pseudonocardiales > Pseudonocardiaceae > Amycolatopsis > Amycolatopsis sp. H20-H5. The sequence continues at coordinate 57,920 of NZ_JAYMZS010000054.1, forward strand.
CCTAGGAGGCTGCTGAATAATCGGCGTGTCTCCTTGAAATGGCATGCTGAGCTGGGAGAATAGTGTCATGCAGGGTGTGGAGCGGGCGGATCGGGAGTTTCTGGACGCGCGAGCACTGGTCGGTCATC
>NZ_JAYMZS010000055.1:0-57834 GCF_035828755.1 Amycolatopsis sp. H20-H5
ACGGGACACGTCGCACGCGATCCCGAGCCGAAGCGGCGGAGCGGCGACGAGCGCGCGGGTGGTGCGGGTAAAGGGTTCGGCGGTGACCGTCGCTCCCGAGGCCGCTTGGGCTTCGGCGGCGAGTACAGCACGCATGCGCACCCGTCCGGGCGGTGTGGCCGACGTGGTCCTGGTGGTGACCCGGTCGCGGATTCCGGCGGTGCTCAGCGATCGGCCGAGATGGCGTGCGGCGGTGCGTTCGTTCGCGCGCGGTGCGCGGATGTCCGACACGGGGCTGCCCGGACCTCCGCCGCTACCGGGGGCGAACACGGTGTGTGCGTCGTCGGCGGCTTTCGCGCGTGCGGTGTCGTTGGCGGCTGTCGCTTCCATGGCTTGGGTGACGGGGTCGGTGGGCGCGGTCGCCGCCGCGACGGCACGGGCGATTCCGCGCACCACGTTGCTGATGGCCTGCGCGAGTTCCGACGGGGTGGCGTTGCCGCCGCCGATGCGGGACGGGGGCGGGCCGTCGGGGTCGGTGCCGATGGCGAGGCACCACTTGCGACCCAGTTCGATCATGGTGTCGGCGTCATCGTCGGTGGTGCGATGTGCTTCGCGCCACAAACCTTCCAGGGTGGCGAGGGTGCCCGCGCCGAGGATCGTGGTCACCACGCGGCGGACAGCGGCGGTTTCGCGGCGGTTGAGTACCCCGCCGTCCACCCGCGCCAGCAGCAACCCGGCGGCGTTCGCGGCGTCGTGGTTGGACATCGTGGGCGCGTTGGCGCGCGCGTCGTTGAGGATGAGGTTGGTGGCGCTGGCACGCAACCAGTAGCGGTCACGCCGTCGGCGACGCAGCTGCGCCGCTTCAATGCGGGACTCTTCCAACAGTTCGGCGGCCTCGACCGCGCCCGGTGGCGCGCCGATCGGTGCGCGCCACACGGAGTGTTTCGCGTGGGCGCATTCGTGGGTGAGCAGGCCCCACGCGGTGCGGTAGCGTTTGCGGTCGCCGACGCGGTGCGGGGCGACCGTGGCGGGGTCGACCCCGGGGGCGAAGTGGACACCGTCGACTTCGATGGCGGCGAGGTCGGGAAAGAAACACGCGGGGGAACCGTGTCCCGCGCCGGGGGCGACGGTGACAGTGAGGTCGTCGCGGTCGGCGATCACGGGCACCTCCCGGCCGAACGCGGCGGACAGGGTGGCCCATCCCGGGGCGGCGGGGAACACGGCGGTCGGCGTGGCTGCGGGTAGGGCGATCACGTGCGCGGTCATCGCGGAGTGTCCTTTCACAACAGTACGGGCGCAGACGGGCGCGGACGGGCGGCGGGTTAGGTGATGTGGGCACCGAGGGCGAGAGGTTCGACCGACGGGCCGAACACGTCGTGGACCACGGTGGCGACGGTGTCGCGGTCCTCGTCGGGGGCGGTGCCGATCAGGTTCCCGGCGGCGAAGTTGACGCCCAGCGCGGCGGCGATCCGCTCGAACGCGAGCAGTTCCCGCAGCTGCGGTGCCCACCCGATCTCGCCCCTGTCGAATGAGGTGGCGAGGGTGCGTGCCACTCGCACGGCCCGGACGTTCACGCCGAGTTGGGCGGCGAGGTCGTAGTCGGTGGTGACCTTGATCTGCGCGGAGAACCGTGACGAGAGCGCGTCGGTCAGTACCGCGCCGTGGACCCCGGGGTTGTGTCCGGCCACGACGTAGAACCCGTCGGCGGCGTCGACGGTCTCGCCGTAGTTGCCTTTGATGGTGATTTGTCGGCGGCCGTCCATCGCGGGGTAGACCACGGCGAGCACGGTCGGCGGTATGAGCGTCGCGTCGTCGATGAACAGCGGGCGACCGTCGCGCATCGCGGTCACGAGTGGCCCGTCGAGGAACTCATACGTGCCGTGCGGGGTTTTGAACTGGTCACCGACGAAGTCCGCGACGATGGTGTCGCCGTCACCTTGGATGGTGATGAGGTCGGGGAAAGCGGCCTCCACCACCGACGTCTTCCCCGTTCCCGGTGGTCCGTACATCAGTGCCGCGACACCACCGTCGCGCAACTTCCGTAGCGCGGTGACATCCGGGATCCCGGCTAAATTCCGGGGGTGGTACAGCTGCCCGTTGGGGCGCGGGACCGGACCCGTCACGGGCGGCGCGGGTGCGACGGGCGCGCGCACGGGTGAGGGTGGCGCGGCGGCAGTGGTGGTGGCGGTGCGGGGTGTGGTGGTGGCGGTGCGGGGTGTGGTGGTGGCGGTTTTCGCGGCGGCAGCGGTTTTCGCGGTCGCCCGGTACATCACCGGGCTGCCCCCGGTTTTCGCCGCTTCATCCTTTGCGGTCAGGGTGGCGAGTGCGTTGCCGACCGCGCCTGATGACTTGCCGCCCAACATGTTTGCGATGGTGACCGGGGTCAGTGGTGTTGTCGCGGTGGTGAGCATTTCGGCCACCTGGCGGCGAAGTTCACCAGCGGGTAAGCGGGTACCGCCCGGGGCGGGGGCCGTGGTCGCGGTCGGCGTGGTCATGGCGCGGGTGTCCTTTCGGGACAATGTCGAGCGGGTTAGGAGCGGTCGCGAAACGTCGTGGTGAGCGTGTCCACGGCCTCGTATTCACTGGCCACCGCGTACTGAATTCCAGTGGGGGACACGACTCGCCAGTCGTCACCGCGCACGATGTCGGCGGGGTAGTACGTGCCGATGAGGGTTCCGTCGGGGCGGGTCACGGTGCCGTACAACACTTGTTGACGGTCGGCGGGATCGATGATCACGCACATGGTCAAACAGTCGTTTTCCCGGGAACTCCGGATCACGATGTCGGGGGTCGGGGCGGGGTCGGCGGTCGGGTCGATGACGCGCACGACGTCGCGGGGGTTGGTGTTGTGGTTCACGGTGTTGCCCTTTCGGGTGAGGGTGGGCGGGTTCACCATTCGCCGATCGTGGTGAAACGGATCGTTTCGGTGGTGCCCGCGACGGTGGCGTTTTTGATGTCGTTGAATCCCATGGCGTGCAACATGGCGGCGGTGGCGTAGCCGCCCCGGTTGCGGCGGGTGCGGGTGCGGGTGCGGGGCCCGCCGGGGCCGTGCACGGTCATTTTCCGGCCGTCGAACGTGATCGGGTAGCACGTGACCGGGGTGCCGTTGTTGATGATGGTGAACGTTTCGTTGCGGTGCATGCCGTTTCCCCGTGTCGTTTCGGTGGCGCGGTAGGCGCGCGGGCGGGCGTGTTCGCGGGCGGTCTAGCCGTTGGCGGCGATGGCGTCGGCGACGATCGCGGCGTCGATTTCTTCGGTGTCGCGTTCGTGGTTGGTGGCGGCCGTGTCGGCGGCGGTGGGGGTGGCGTAGTCGCCGGACCAACCGCAATAGCAAAACGCGGTGGCGGTGCCGTCGGCGTGGGTGTCGGTGTCGGCGTAGCACATAGCGGGCCCCTAACGTGAACGGTGACGGGTTGACCTATTCCCGGCGACATTTCCGGCCGGGTGGCGTTTGTGTGTGGTTTCCGGTTTTCCCGGTGACACAACAAACGTAACCCCGGAACGCGCGGCGCGCAATAGTTTTCCGGCACCTTTTTCGGTGAATTTAGACAATTAATTGTGATTTCGCCGAATAATTCACAACAATGTTTGCCCAGGTCAGAGCAATAGGAATTGATTTGCCAGGCCGCGGGCCGCCGGCAACCGCGGCAGATGAGCGAGAGAATAGAATATAAACAAAATTGAGAATGGACAGGGCTGGAAGGCGAGATGGCAACGAAAGGGAGTACAGACACACACGACAGGGACGCGAGTGACATCGCCGCCGGGCCTGATGTGCTTCCCTGCTTGATGTCAAGCGAGTCTGGGATACCGGCGGATCCCCCTCTAGGGGTTCTCACCTGCACAGACGCGGGACAAGGGGGGATCCGGCTTAGTCGGCCCCCAGAACGCGGGACTGAGCGGCGGGCCCGTTGGTACCCCCGGTGGTGGCGGCCACGCTCCGCACGCGGCAGGCCGATGGCGCTCACCGCCGACGGACAGGCGGATACAAGCCCGCGAAGCCGGACACGGTGCGACATCGGAGGCACTGAGGTCTTTATCGCGACTCTCGCCAGTGCCCGCGCGCTATTCTGACTTTGTTCCGTCGAGGTTCGATTCCGGTGAAGGTTTCTTTTTCTCGCGGCGTCGCCACCTGTGGCATCGTGTGCCGTGAACGAGTGCACGGAGATACTTTTCTTGTGCGGCAGGGTTTTCGTTGACACGGTCGACGCTAGCATTGTCGCAGCGTGACAAGGGCCCGTATATCGAGGTATTTATTTTCCCTCGGTGGACAGTGTTCTTGTCCGCATGGGCCTGGTGGAGGCCACGGTGTGCGCGCCTCGATGGCGGCTGGCGCCGGTGTCATTCGCCGGACCGGTCATCGGGTGTGGTGGTGATGCCGGTGTCGAGGTCGCGTAGACGGGCCGCGAGCTCGATGGTGGCCGGTGTGGGTGTGGCGTCGATTTCGGCGAGCCGGGTTGTGAGCAGGGTCAGGGTGCGGGAGATGGAGGGGTGGCGGCCGAGGGTGTGTTCCAGGCGCATGATGTCGCGGTAGAGCAGTTCGTTGTGCGGGTCGAATGCCCGCGCGGTTTCCAGCAGGTCCAGGGTGGCGGTGGGATCGTCGTGGACGTGGGCGCGCGCCAAGGCGGCGACAGCTTCCAGGGCGTCGCGGCGGATGGCTTCGCGGGCGGCGGTGAGCCAGTCGGTGTCGAGCCCGTCGGCGAGCGCGCCGCCGTAGGCATCCACGATGGCCTCGTAGGCCTCCAGGCGGGCAGTGTCGGTCGTTGCGGCGCGCCGTCGCGTCACCGCGGCCGAGAACGCCCAGAAGTCGACCTCCACCGCGCCCGGGGCGAGCGTGTACTGACCGCGGTCGACCAGGACCAGCTCGGTGACGGCTCCCCTTGTGCCTCGCTCGACGGCGCGCCGGATCCGCGAGACAACGGTGCGCAGCACACTGCCCGGGTCGCGGGGGAGCTTCTGGCCCCACAGTGCGTCGATGACCGCGTCGCGTGACATTCCCGCGGGGTGCACACCGAGCAACACCAGCAGCTCGATCAACCGGCGGGAAAACCCACCCGACATCGCCCTCAACTGTTCCGGCTGGGCGGGGTCTGGCCGCCAGGCGAGCGACGGCGTTCCGAACACCGACAGCACCAGCGGCGCTACCCGTCCTTCTCCTGGGCCAGAAGCCTCACCCTTCTCACCACGAGTGTGCAGAAGCACCACACGGCCACCTTCGGCGGTGCCGGCATCCGGAAGGGCCGTGATCTCCAAGCTCGCGTTGACCGCGGTCTGTGGTCTTCCACTGTCCGTCGCGTGCTGGGGTGCGACCGTGACGTCGGGTGCGGGGGTCTCGCCGTCACCGGTGGATTGTTCACCGGTCGACGACGCCGACCGGGTGGTGCGCAGGAACGTGAGCAGGTCACGTGCGGCGGTGTCAGGCAGGGTGAACGCGCGGCTGCCGCGCAGCGCTGCGCCCAGTCCCGGGCTGGTGGCGGAGATGGTGCCCGCCTGGTTGACGTAGGCGGTGATCCCGGGTTGCCACTGCCCCAGCAGCAGCGCCGCGATGCCCGCGTGGGCCCCGTTGTCGAGCAACCCCTGCAGCCGGGTTCGCTGACGTTGGTCGGCGGGTGGGCTGACCACCAGCACCCGCGGCCGCCGCCCAGGCGTGGTCTGGTCGGCGCTGGGCAGCAGGGCGGGTTCCAGCGAGGCGAGGGCGGCGTCGAGATCGGCTACGACCTCGATCGCGCGCGGCAGATCGGCTGCCCGCATAGATACGCCGAGCAGCGCGGTCAGGTCGTCAGCGGGGACCACGACAGCGGTGGTGTCCGGCGTGGTTCTGGTGGTGAGCACGGTCAGCAGCAGCGCACGGGTTGCGGCGCGTGCGCCGGGTCCGACAAAGCCGAGACCATGCGCTCGGGCCAGGTCGAGCGCCAGAGCCCGCCCCTCTGCCCCTCCCACGGTTGTGGGGGTGGCGAGTGCGATGTCCGGGGTCAACGCCGGCCACCGGGTCGTCGTGCCGGTGTGGATGAGCTGACGCTGCCGGGGTGGCAGGACCTGCACGGACGCGTGCCGGGCGACAGGGGTGTCGGTCCCGGTGCTCGGCATGATGGGCTCGCCTGCCTTGGCGGCGTCTCGCGCGGCCTCGGCGAAGATCTCCTGGTCCTCGTCGTAGTTCCGGGCCTGGATGTGCGCGAGGTTGAGCTCGTACACCACCGGCGCGACGTGCACGTCGTCGCCGCGTGTGCCACTGCCGGGGCGGTAGCGGGCCTGGTGGCGCAGCCGTGCCAGCGCCAGCGCGGCACTGATCGCGGCGGCCAGGCCGAGGCTGACGAACACCTCCGGTCCCCACGACACCCCTCCCGGCCGACCCTGATGGTCGCTGGCCTCGGCGACACCGGGAGCATCCGGCACCGGCGGCCGCGTCACCGATGGCGCGGCGGGCCCCGGCGTCCCCGAGGTGCGCGGGCTGGGTGTCGGTGCAGGAGTGGGAGTGGGATGCGGCGTGGGCTCCCGAGTGCCCGCTGTGGGGGCGCGAGTGGGGAGGCGGAGCAGGTCTCCGGGGTGGATCAGGTTGGGGTTGATCAAAATCCGGCCGTGAGGTTGGGCGGTGCCGTGATTGAGTGCCCAGATCTCCGGCCAGCGGTCACCGTCGCCGAGACACCGCAGTGCCACGCGCCAGAGTGAGTCGTGCACACCGTTCACCGGTGGCCGCACCCGGTCCGTCCCTGGTAGAGCCCCTTCCTGGCCGTCGAATTGCGCGGAGGCACCCGGTGAGTACCCATAGCCGCTAGCGCCCGTCCAGGAGCGCGTCGGGCCTGGCTGGGCGGGTGCGGTGGCCACGACGGCGCTGCGGCCTTCCACGGTGACTCCCCCGCCCGCGGACGTGGCGGGCGTCGCGGACGCGGCACCGCGGCCGAGCCAGCTCAGCAGCACCGCGGCCAGCAGCCCCGCGACCAGTCGCCGCAGCGGGCCGGCGTGGGCCTGGATCTCGTCCCAGCGCAGACCACGAGCGACATCGACGAAGCAGGCCACGACGCTGACCATCAGGATCGCCCAGAGGACCCACAGCAGACAGGCGAGCACATCGAGAACGAAGGGGGTGCCGGTGATCAGCAGCGGCACCATGTCCCAGTCGGCGCGGGTAGGAACGTGATCGGGCAGCGGCCAGCCGATGAACCGCACCAACGCCCACGGCAGCCCGACGCTCAGCCCTGCCGCGATGGCCACGATGATCGCGGTCCGGATCAGCAGTCCCAGCACGCGGCACGTGATGCGCAGCCCCCGCACCACCTGCCGTAGCACCGAGGCCAGACGACGAGGCGATGGTGTGGGCGGGGTGTGCTGTCCTGGCATGGGTCGACCACCTTTCAGCTGGCGGTTGTGGATCGGGGTGCCCCGGGGGGGTGCCCTGATGTCGTCAGGGCACCGGCACCGGCGCCGGCGCCGGGACCGGGGCGGCGTGGTCCGGCACGTTTCTCGCGCCAACGGGGTGCGCTGGTGTCGGGGAGGCTTGGCCGGCGTTCGGGTTCCTCGCCGCGGACAGCTCCGGCCTCGCGCGGCTGTGGGTGGCGGGCGGGTTGCCGGTGGGCTTCGTGCGTTTGCCGCGGGCCGGTGTGCGGGCGGTGAGCCAGCGGGTGAGGTCGGCGGCCGGGACGTCGGTGAATCGCGCCAGCTCATCGATGCTCATCACGGTGGTGGCGTCGGTGAGGACGTCGCCGAGTTGCCGCTCGACCTCGCGCAGCTGTTCGGCGATCGCGGCCCGTCGTCCGGCGAGTGCGCCGACCTGCTGCGCGGCGGCGGACCGTTTCGCGCTCAACGGGGTGTCGTTCTGCTGGACCCGACGTTCGATCTCGTCACGAGTGGGCACGGGCTGGTTCCTTCCACTAGTCGTCGCACACCGGCTCGAGGCGCCGGGCGCGATCACGCTTCTTCTGCGACTATGCCGCGTTGTGGGTGCGCGGATCCCGCGCCGTGCGCACCGATCTCACGCACACCCACCAGCGACAACAGCTGGGTCCGGTAGGTGGTCGTGACGGTCACGGTCACCGTGTCGCCGGAGACCGTCACCGTCCCGGTGGCACCGATCCCTGCCAGGTAGCCGCGTGCAAGCGCATCGGCTTGCGCCGGGACCAGACGAAGCTGCCCGGTGGCGCGATAGACGGACAGGTCGATGGCCTGGGCGCCAGCGCGCGCGGCGGACTCGGCCTCCCCTGTGACACGGACTTTCGCGGCCAGCGCCAGCCCGCCGTCCAGCCCCAGCCCCGCGAGCGCGAGCAGTCCGAGCATCAGCACGACGACGAACGCGGACACCCGACCTTCCCCGACGCGCCACCACGACCGCCACCGGCAGCGGCCAGAACGGGCCCGGCCAGAATGGGTACCGTGACAGCCCCGCAGACACAGCCACGTGCCTTGAGTGAGGACACGCTGACCGCGTGGCACGAGGCTGGGCACGCGGTCGTGTACCTGCTGCAGGGTCGGGCGCTGCGCTACGTCACCCTGCGTCCTTGGGGTGCTGGTCAGGCGGGGTTCACCGCGGTGCGGCCTCGCCGGGTCGACTTGTCCACAGTCGCGGTCGTCGCCCACGCCGGGCCGCTCGCTCAGGCCCGTCTCGTCCTGGACACCATCAGCGACACCGAGCGGCAGCGCGAAGACCTGACCGCCGAGGACGTCCGGCTCGACTCCTACCTGCACGGTGGCCACGACGACCTGGCACTCATCGCCCGCGCTCGGCGCGCCTACGGTCTTCCCGCTCGGCAGCCCGACTTGTGGGCAAGCATCGCGCAGGACACAGTCGACCGTTTCTGGCCGCAAATCAGCCGGGTTGCCGACGCACTGCTCGACCACCGAACACTCACCGGCCTCCAGGTCCGCCAATGCGTCGACGACATGACGCCGGTCGGGTGACGTGCTCATCGCGCACCGCGGGCTTTCGAGCGCCAAGTGTCGAGGGGTTCGACGGCTGTGGCGGACAGTCGTTTCTGGCCGGGGACGCCCAGGATGAGTGCATCACCGACGTCGACGGTGCAGGAGACTGTGACGGCGACGGTGCCGCCCGGCTGCACCCCGCCGGTGGTCGTGTCCACCCTCAACGACTGGCACGTCACCCCGGCTGAGGACAGCGCGCCCGACGCGGTGGACTGCGCCGCCGTCGCGGCAGAGGCGGGACTGCGTTGGATGCTTGCCGCGCGAGCGGCCTGGTGCGCGGCGTCATCAAGTCGTAGCCGGGCATCCACACCCCGGTGGATGACCACGGCCACGAACACCAGCAACATGATCAGCAACGGGGCCACCAGCGTGACTTCTGCGGCCACCGAGCCCCGGTCGGCCCGCCACCAAGCCACCCACCAACCCCGGCGGCGCCATTCGCGCACCAGTGGCCGTCCTGGGCCGCCGCGCAAACGCTTCGCGGCTATCTCCGTCGGTGTGAGGTTCGTCTTCACCACTGTTGATCACTCACCATCGGCCAGTGTCAGAACACTCACGAGCGCGCTGGGCACCAAACCTGTCGGCACCCGATGGCCGGGACTGGTCTTGGGCACCGCCGCCCGCGACATCCGCACCAACCGCATCCTCGACGAGGTCCGCGCCACCGGCGGCGACGTTCGCCGCATCTGCGACCTGTTCGGACTCTCGGTCAAAGCCGCCGCTCGCTACACGGCCATCCTCGACCACCCCGGCCTGCACGGTATGGCGATGAAGTAGCTGATCGCGATAGCGTGACACGTGATCGCATGGCTGAACGGAACCTTCGGGGTCGGCAAAACCACGACCGCTCGCGAACTGACACAGTTGATACCCCAGTCCCGGATCTTCGACTCCGAGCAGATCGGTTACATGCTCCGTCACGTCCTGACAGAGCCGGTCGACGACTTCCAGGACTGGCCACCGTGGCGCCCACTCGTCACTCGCACAGCAGTCGAAATCCTCAACTACGTCGGCGGCACCCTCATCATCCCGCAGACAGTCCTGGTCGAACGCTACGCACGGGAGATCTTCCAAGGCTTCGACAGCGAAGGCATCCCCGTCCAGCACTTCGTGTTGCACGCGCCGGCAGACGAACTTGTCACCCGGATCGAAGGCGACCAAATCGACGCGATGGCACGGGATTGGCGCCTCAAGCACATCGCCCGCTACCAGGAAGCTCTGCCATGGTTGCGTGATGCAGCAACCATCATCGACACATCCGGACTGCCACCCCAGAAAGTCGCGCAGGACGTCGCGAACCAACTCCTGCGGCCATGACTTCGCACTGACACGACCGCTACGCCGTCGAGCCCCCTGGAAGGTCTTGCCACCAGTTCCCGAACCCGAGCACTCATCTACCCTCATTAGTGACCACCACCGCTTCGGTTCCCGTCGGCGACCGCTTCAGAATTCGTGAACTCGTAAACATCGGGAACGAACCTCTCGGCGGGGCCGGAGGCTTCGGCGTGAACGGGCAGGCTCAGGAACGGAATCACCGAGGTGGCGGTGCCCGTGATCCGCACCGACGCGGACGTAGCGCTGCGATCGGCGCTGACGTGGGCCCCGGTCAGCGGGCCTCGTGCGAGCTGTTCGAGCATCTGCTGCGCACTTGCGCTTCCTGCGGCCGCAGTGCCGCCTTGGGCTCGCGCTGTGGCGAGCCCTTGGGATGCCGCGGCTTGGGCGACGTGTGTGGCGTGGCTCCATAGGGCGAACTGGATGATCGCCAGCAGTGTCAGCAAGAGCAACGGCGTCGCGATCGCGAGCTCAACGCTGACCGACCCGCGATCCCCGTGCAACACACGCCGAACCCGGCCCGGTTTGCTCATTCGCACACCGCGACCGGCGACGCCACGGTTATGCGGTGGCCGTGAGAAAGAAATGGTGGCCATGGCTAAAGACTGATGCCCGAGGCCTTGGCGGTGACCTTTGCGACGATCAGCGCGATGATCGCCAGCGCGGCCACGACCAGCAGTGCGGTCACCAGGACCGTCTCGGTCGAGTACCCGGCCTCGGGTTCGCCGCGGAGCGCGTCCCATCGTGCTTTCAGTATTGACGATGTTGTCGCCCACTGCGTTTTCAACGCTGTTAACAAGTCGTGGTGCATTGTTTGTCTCCTGCTTCACGTCTAGCACGAGATCAGTTCACCTGGAACTGATTTTTGGACTGGCATGTGGGAACCAACGAGATCGAGGCCGTATCGACACCCCACGGCTTCTCCCAGGGAAACGGTCCTGCGTTGGTGACGTCCCGCGCGGCAGTAATGTAGGCGAATATCACCTGTGGCAGCGATTCGGCCGCCACGTCTGCCCGGACTACCTGTAGTTTTCGCAGTGACTCCAGGACTGTAACGGCCCTGTCATTCAGGTTGGCACGTTGGAGTTTCTCCGACCACGCTTGGGCCAGAGTGACGCACGCGTTGAGATGGCTCAACACTCGCTCCGTGGTCTGGTCGCTCGTGGCAAGGGCGTCATCGACCAGCATTCGTAGTTCGCCGACTGATGATTCGGCATGGAGCTGGTTCGCAAAATCGCGGGCTGTGCGAGTCTGGTCGAGGAGTAGTAACGCGTTCCAGGCCGCCAGATGCACTTCGCGGAGTGCGGACCGGCCGATCCAGACGCAGGCGGGGCTGGCGTGCAGCTGGTCGACAGCGGCGATAATGTCGGACGCCATCGCGTACGCAGTACTGCTCGCTGTCATGAAGTCTGCACTGCGATAGAAGAACTGCCCAGGCCGCTCAAGTCGACACTTCGCGCCCCGGCGATGCACATGATCGGTGGCGAAAAACTCCAGCTCGACAATAGCCGCCAGTGCTGTGCTACCGAGAATCGCAACACCAAGAGTGATCGACAGAACCAGGCCAAATCCATTCCACAAGAACGCACCCGTCACTGCGATAGCGAAGCTCGCAAGGCGTCCGAGAGCAGTGGCGGGCTTTAGTGCGGCCCGGAGCTTCTCGCGGCGCCAATCAGCCATCGATAGGTTCGGATTCCACAGCATGGTCGCCGACCCGTCCTCGAATACACCATCGGATGTAGCTGGCCACGCTGGCTCGGTCAGGTAGAGTTCCTTGGTAAGCATCGACTTTCTCTCCTGCCAGATTCGTATTTATAGTCCATTAAGGACACTGGTTAGTGCTGGGTAAGCGATGAAGGTCAAGAATCCTAGAAACAGCGTCATCACCGGGAGCGACATGCGCTCCGTGGCGGCCTGGGCGTCGCCCTCGGCGTCGGTAATCTGGTGCGTCCGCAGCGCCCCCGCCTTGGCTGCGAGCGACGCGCGGACCCTGGCGCCTTCGGTACCAGCCAGACTGACCGACGCGGCGAGCTCGGCCAGCTCGGTCACGTCGAGTTCCTCGCCAAGCTGCCGCAGCGTCGCCCACGGCGTCGTACGAGTCAGTCGCGCAGTATCCAGAGCACGGCGAATCTGGTTGAACGCCCAGCCGCGACCGATCGCGACCGAGTTGTTCAAGGCGCTGTCGACACCTGCGCCTCCGGCGAGGGTGATCCAGACCAGGTCCAGATAGGCCGACAGGGCGTGGCGGAACCCGGTCCGTAACTTCGTAGCATCCGAGCGGGCTTGCAGGTCTGGCAGGACGAACCCGGCGGCGGCCAGCACGAGCCCGGCGATGATCGGGACCTCGATACCCAGCGACAGATCTACCAGGGCCAGCAGCAGCTGCAGCACCGTCGGTGCCAGCAGCCCGGCAACCGCCAGGATGGCCTTCTCGGCCAGGTGCACCGACGGGGCACGGCCGATGACGGCGAGGTCACGTGACAGCCGTTCGCCGGGCAGTCCGAGTGCCCGCAGCGAGGAAATGAACGGGCGGCCGAGCTTCGCCGCCCATCCGGTGTCGTCGGTTGCCAGGATCGATGGCGGTGCCGGGGGTGTTGTGGTGCGGGCCAGGACCGCACGGAGCGCGGGGCGAGGCGGAAACAGCCACACGGCCAGGGCCCACAGTCCGATGCCTAGCCCGGCTCCCAATCCGAGTGCGGTGACCATGACGTCACACCTGCCTTTCTGCGACTTGCAGGGCTTCGATGGCCGATGATTCATCGGCCATCGACAAGAAGCGGTCAGGCTCAGTGACCCTGGCGATGCGCACCAGCCAGGCGAATCCGAGTGAGAAGAGCACCCCGATGCCCAGCAAGACGATCTGTCCGGCGGCGGGGTCGTAGGCGGCCAGATACGGACGATTCAGCAGCACCACAGCGACCGCGAAGGCCAGTGTGGTGCCGACGATCACCCGTACCGAGGTGCGTGCGCGGGACCGTCCGGCCTCGACTCGCATCCGCATCGACGCCTGCTCGCGGGCCGCGTGGGCAAGCGAGCCGAGCAAGTCACCCAGCTGGCGGGCCTGTTGCTCGGCCGCCAGAACGAGTGCCGCGATCACGAGGTCGCCAGTCGGGTCGGCGAGTCGGTCGGCCAGGTGCCGCAGAGACGGTGCGAGACGGTCGCCGGACTCGATAGCGGCCGCGAGTTCTGTGACCTCGGCGCGGATGGCCAGCGGGGACAGCGGTGCCGCGACGAGGATGGCCTGCTCCAACCCGGCCGCCGCCGAAAGGGTGTCGCGCAGCATCTCCGTCCACGTCGCGATCGCCTCGATCCGCGCTACCCGGCGAGCGTGGCCGGGATCCCGCCCCAGTACCCGGGGCAACGTCCAGACCGCAAGCCCTGCCAATACGGCGCCGACGACCCATCCGGTCGCCACGCCGGTCAGCACCCCGACCGCGAGGGCCAGGCCGATCCGCAGCGCCTGGCGCTGGTCTCGCGGCGAGTCCGGGCCGCGGCGGGACCAGTCCGGCCGCCGTCGACGGCGGTGCGGGTCGACGCCCCGTACACCGATGACCACCAGCAGGAGCCCGATCCCGACGCCGACGCCGAGCAGCGTGGACAGCACGGTGGCGAGTGAGGGCGTGACGTTCGCTGGAGATGTCACAGCGGCCACCATCCTTCAGGCTCCTCCAGCAGGCCGGGGTCGAAACCGACGTCGACAAGGTCGTCGAGGGTGTCGGTGCGCATCGACCCGGCCACTGGCCGCGCACGGCGGTCCGCGCCGGGGCGGTAGACCTCGTTGGAGACCACCTGCGGGCCGTCGGCGCCGACAACCTCGCGGATCGAGGACACGACGCGGGCCTTGCGGTCGGTGCCGCGGGCCAGGTGCACCACAAAGTGCACCGCGCTCGCCACGAGCAAATTCGTGGCGTCCAAGGGAAGCCGCTCGACACCTTGGGCGGCGTAGGACGCGAGCCGGGTGAAGGCGATCCGGGAACTGGAGGCGTGCAGCGTAGCCATGCTGCCGTCATTTCCTTGCGACATCGCGTTGCACATCGGGATGACTTCCGGTCCCCGGATTTCGCCGACGATCACGCGATCCGGGCTCATCCGCAGGCCCCAGCGGACGAGCTCGGCTTGGGAGATCGCGCCCGCACCTTCGACGTTGGCTTCGCGGGCCTGAAAGGCGGTCACATCAGCGTGGATGTCGGGATCGATTTCGAGGCCGAGTTCGAAGGCGTCCTCAATCGTGACGATGCGTTCCAGCGGGTCCATCTCGGATGCCAGCGCGCGCAGCAGAGTTGTCTTGCCCGCACCAGCTCCGCCGGTGATCAGTACGTTCTTGCGAGCCCTCACTAACGCGCGCAGGAACGCTTCCAGACCGGGATCGACGGTGCCTCGCTTACGCAACTCGGGCAGCGTGACCGTGAGGTAACCGTGGCGGCGGATCGACAGCGAGGTCATCCCGCCCGCGGTCAGCCCCATCACCGCGAACAACCGCTCACCACCGGGCAACTGGAGATTGACCGCCGGCGAACCATGGTCAAAGCGCCGCTCCTGGCTCGATGCCCGCGCTGCGAGCAGCCGAATCAGATCGGTCAGCTCCTCGTTCGACCCGGCGATCGGCGCGACCTTCGCCCGGCGGCCGTCGTTGTACTGCACGAAAACCCGGTCGAAGCGGTTGGCGTTGATCGTCTCCACGCCTCCGTCGTCCAGCAGAGGTTGTAGGCCCGCCATGCCGAACAGCTCGTTGATCACCTCGGTGATCACGTGTTGCTCGACATCGCGGCCCACGAGGTGGTGATTGGCCTCCAGCTCGGCTTCAACGTGCACCTGGACGGCATCGTCGAGGATCTCCCTCGCGAGTTCGCGACGGCCTTCGCGCGTTAGCGCGGCGCCGGCCCGACGCTGCTCGGCATCGACCCGTTGCGGCAGCTCGGTGCCGAGCTTGTCCCGCAGATGCTGGCGGAGTCGCGCCGCCGCCGCCGAGTCCAACGGCTCCTCGACAGGCGGATATGGCTGTGCGGCGGGATGCCCCGGCAGCGGCGCTGGGCCTGTGCTGGGGTGCCGGTGCGTCGATGGCTGTTGCCAGTTGGCGTGCTGTTGGCTCGGACGCAGCGGTACCGGGGGCGGGTAGCCGTTGGGCATGCGCTCGTGGGTCGGGTACGTCATGAGGCTTGCCCTCCGCGTGAGGTATTCGAGCCGAAGTCCGGAACCTGGATCGGTGGCGCGAGCCGTAGGCCGTTGATCGAGACTGGGTTGGCGGGTACCCCTGGTATTGCTCGCAGCGCCGGTGTCGTCTGGCGTTCTTCCGGCCATTGGTGAGGCAGTGTCGGGGGTGGGGGCTGCCGTGCCACGAGCACCTTCGCGACCCGGTGCGCGACGTGGCCCAAGGCCGAGTGCGCCGGTCCGCCGCGACCCCACCGCGGCGAGCTGGGCCGCCCGCACAGCACGCCCGCACCGTGTGGGTCGTCGGGGACGCGGCCCAGCGGCGGCACGCCAAGCTCATGGGCTACCTCGGCCGAGGAGTAGCCTTCGCCGACCAGCAGCATCACCGGGTGTGCGTTCCAGCGGCCGATTGCGGGCAGCCTGCGGGCCAAGTGCGCAAGGTCATCGGCGTGAGCACGGGTCAGCAGCACCATCGCATCGGCACAGCGCACGATCGGCAGAGCCGGAGACCCGGCGTCGATACGGCCGCAGTCGGCAACCACGACCGTATCCGCAGCATTCGCCGCCGCCCTCAGGATGCTCACGCCAGCGGCCTGATCGGCAGTCAACGCGGACAACGCGGCCCGTGCGCGGTCGGCGTCCGGCGGTGCGGCCACTACCGGCAGGCCGCCAGGAAGGGCTTGTGCGTGTTGCCACACCGCTGCCGGGTCGTTGTTGCGCCGCGCCGCGGCCGTGAGGCTCAGCAGCCCCGGCGAGGATTCCAGCGAAAACCGCGTGGCGATGTCGCCGCCGGATGGGTCGACCTCGACTATTAGCGGGCGCGCGGGTGACGGCCAGCGGGCGGCCAGGGCGACCGAGAACGTAGTGGTGCCGGGCGACCCCTTCAGCGACAGAACGGCTATCAACATCACCGACTACCTCCTGAGAGCATCACGATCGACAGCTGGCCAGCAGGCACGGCGGCGACTTGGCGGGCGGCGGCCTCGGTGAACTGCATCGAGACCACCGTGGTCTGCTCGTTGGGTGGCGAGGTCACGTTGGTGACCACCGCCGGCCACGACGTTGTCGAGTCCGGTGTCGGTGGGCTCGCCACCGTGCCGCCTGCCGGGCCGGGCGCAAACACCACTGATACGTGGGTCCCCGGTGATACCTCCGGCGGGAACTGTCCGGCCTTTAGTGACAGGGCCGCAATCGCCTGTCCTGCCGTGGGCATGTTGCCTCCGCCGATCGTGTCCGGGGTCAGCAGCGCACCGGCGGGCAGACTCGTCGATATCGTCCTTCCCACAACACTTCCCGCTCGCCGAGCATCCACAACAGACACTTCGGGATCGACAATGACGCTGGCCTGCCGCAGATCCTGCGTGGTCAGCACGTGCCCAACTGATACTGGCCGGGCCAGCGCGAGCACTGGCACTCGGTTGTCGGAGTTCAACGAGACCACCAGGAACGCGGCGGCGCACGCGAGTACGAGCAGAGCACCCAGCAGCAGATGCGGGATGCTGCGCCGTCGGCCCGTCCCTCGTAGTCGCGAGCCGGTCTTCTTACCGTCGGCCACCCACCGGCCGGTGGTGGCCGAGGTTGTGGATCGATCGGTGTCTGGCTGGGATGTGACGTTGGTTGTCACGCCGGTACCTCCAGGCATGGGGGCAGCACGCCGCGTCGCCAGCAGATGATCAGCGAGCGGAGAGGGGTGCGGTTATTGTTGTTATGAATGGGAATTGCTGGCCCGAAGGGTCAGCCGTGGCCGTTGTTGAGGGCCTGAGACTCGGCAACTCGGAAGGTGGCGTTGCCCGTCGTGGACATATCTGGGAACGTCCCGGCTTGACCCGCACCGGCCCAGGTGACCGTCCAGTGCACGGTCGCGGTGACCGGGAACGCCTGTCCCGCTTGACTTGCTGAGGAGTTGCGGTAGGTGTGGCCACAGTCCGGAGAGGACGCCTTCGGATCACTTCCCGGACGGAAGGAGGTACCCGCCCCGGCGCACGTGACCGTGCGGCCGTCACCCATCGCCCAGAACACCGATGTCGGTGTCGCGGTGGCCGTTACCGACACGCCGGGCACCGAAGCAGTTGCAGACAATGGCGCCCACCCGCTCGACAGCCACATCCAGGTCGGCAGGTTGACCAGCTGGTCTCCGGCAGGGTTCGCCGCGATTGAGGGAGTCGGTAGCCTCAGCTGCTTGTGCGCCATGTCAGCCAGTTGAGCCGGCGAGGGCAGCTGTGCAGCGCCAGGCTGTTGTCCATCGGGAATCCACATCGGCGGCCGGTACAGTGCGTCGACCGCTCCGGCGCCTGAGCACTTCCAGACATACCAAGCACCCGGCTGCCCGGGAGCGAGTTGCGCACTGACTGCTGAGCGGGTGAAAAC
Organism: Amycolatopsis sp. H20-H5; assembly: GCF_035828755.1. NCBI lineage: Bacteria > Bacillati > Actinomycetota > Actinomycetes > Pseudonocardiales > Pseudonocardiaceae > Amycolatopsis > Amycolatopsis sp. H20-H5. Next base: position 17,737 of record NZ_JAYMZS010000055.1, read on the forward strand.
GGCGGACCGCACGGTGACAACACCGGTGTTTGCGGGTCGCGTGAAGGCGGCAGTGGTTACCCCGCCGGACGGCGGCTGGTAGCTACTCTTGACGTACGAGCAACTATTGAGATTCCTGTCTCCGATGATCGTGTCACCGGGATTGTTGCTGTTGCCGGGCTTTCCGGACCCGCCGGGGTGCCCCGGCTTGCCACCGCCGTCGCCAGGTGTTCCTCCGGGCTTGCCGTTGTCACCGCCCGAGCCTGCGCCGAGATTGCAAGCAGGCGTCGGTACCTGGCTGCAGGTTGTGCTTCCCCAGCCATTGTCGGCCAGTGCCGGAGCTGCTGCGCCGAGCACGCTGATGGCCACGATTCCCGTAATGGTCGCGATACGTCGCACGCTCAACACGTCCCTACGTCGTGCACGCCGTAGTCTGTAACTTTCCACGAGCTATCGGACTGTTTCTCGACGACGGCGTTGACCTGCTGGCGACCACCCGGCTTGTTGTCGGCGAGCTGGCCGTTGTCTGCGCGGTATTTCAACCAATGCGTCGAGTCTCCGCAGTCGGCGACGACGACCTTCTTGGGGTTGTCCACCGGATCTTCGGAGGTGACGCTCGGATTCAAAACCGGCGCCCCTTTAGTGACCAAGCCGTTGTAGTGGTCCGCATACAGACCCCGCGAGAGATTTGTCAAGGCGACCCCTGTCGCGTACTGGCCCAGGGTGGGAGATTGCCAGTCTGAACTCTGTCCCGCTGCCACGAAGTCTTGCCACATACCGCGGTATGCGGCGAGTGCCTTCGTCTTCGCCGAATTGTCTGGCGACGCGGGCGGCGGAGCGGAGGACAACGTCGAGGGCATTGACGCACTAGTGTTGGTCTCTGCTGGTGAAGGACCGCTGCAACCCGCCATCAGGAAGGCTGCGGCAGCCGGTAGTGCCATTGCGGCTCCGGTCCTCCAGCGCTGCTGCGACAGAGATTTCAACGCCATGACGGGCTCCTCTGGCCTATTGGTATTCGTCAGCTGGTCGCGACCAACGCGACATAGGTGCCCGCGATCAAGGCGGGCCCGAACGCGATCTGGTGGACTCGGCGGCCGGTACACCGCAGGCCGACGATCTGTATGAGGCCGAGAACGGGGCCGAAGATGACCGACAATGCCACGGTTGGCCAACTTGACCAGCCTGCTGCGAATCCGAGTAGCGTCGCTATCTTGACATCGCCACTGCCGAGTTGGCCCGGGGTTACTGTCGCGATTACTATCCACCAGGCACCAGTGAGCAGAGCAGCTTCGAGACCGTCGACCAATGGCGAGCTGTCGTACCCGATCAAGCACATCGCGCTTGCCGTAACACCTGCCGCGGCGCTGGCCGTGGCAATCAACCTGTTCGGAAGCCGCTGCGTCAGTGCGTCGATCGCAGCCAGCGGAAGCATTACGGGAATCAAGCAGACCGCCATTGCGAGTTGCGGGGTCGTTTTGATTGTGCTCGCAAGTCCGGCGAACGCGCACGCCGACGCGACGGCGGCATAGTCGAGGAAGCCCGAAACGATCGACGGCACCGGACCGAGCGAGGCTTCGACCAGGCGTCCGAACGACACCCTGGCGATCATCCAGCCGGATGCACTCCACAGGCCGATCGCGAGGGGCCCGGCGAGAGACTGTTCGAAGCTCATCGAACATCCCTTCGATGGTCAAGCTGGTTTGACGTCCACATTCGGATGAGCCACGCGGTGCAGGTTGTCGGGCTAAGGAGGTGATTGCGTGGCCCCAAGGCGGGCCTGAAGTCGGTCTCGTTGGTCTTGGCGTCATCGCCGTCCTCCTACCTCGCTGTCTCTTATCAAACGATGGCCAACCGGAGCTGGACTTCTCCCTTCGTGGTAGCCGGTCGGCCATCGTCGCCATTTACTGCGTCGCCGGTGCAGTCCGTTGCCGGCAGAACTCCAGAAGTACTCCCTCAGGTCCGACTGAGTGCAAGGTAAGTCGCCACTGAGCCTTCCCTCAGTAAGGCATCTATCACCCGTTTGGAGTACAGATTCACCGACCTGGCCGCGCTTAAGTCGCGGATCGGCCTCGCCGAACCGTCGCCTCGTGTTAGCTGGGATGCATGACGACCGACAACGTTTCGTACCAACGGCGAGTGAACGATGCCGTCGCGGTGCTTCGCAGCCGGTGGATGGTGTCCGTTTTGACCGCTCTCGCATTGGGCGAAGTGCAGTACACGAAACTGCTTTCCTCGATCAACGAGGAGGCCGCCAACGAAGGTGCCGTCCTGTCCGACAGGGTGTTCACCGACACCCTCAGGAGGGCGCAGGAGCACGGTCTGATCGACAAGAACGGCGAGTCCCGCGGTTTCGGAATGAGTCGGTACAGCCTGACCCCGATGGGACGGGAGCTGCTCCGGGCCGTTCGACCGCTGATCAAGTGGGCCCAGCAGTACCAAGACCAACTTCAGGTCAACGGCACCGCGCCGAAACACCGCAGCTGACGGCCCACGCGGAAGGCCTTTAGTGGTGGACGTCGTCTTGCTGCTGCGCGCTCCGGATCGGTGGATTGCCCACTACCCGGACTCGATCGCGGCCAGCCTGTTTGGCGGAGAACAGTGCGTTGTCCGCGGCCAGGAGCAGCTCCGGCAAGTGCTCTCCGGCGTTGGGGTATCCGGCGACGCCGATGGAGACCGTGAGCCGGAGTTTGTCCAGTGATGCTCCGCTTGACGACTCGTCGAAGCGGAGCTCGCGAATCGCTTTCATGATGCGCTCTGCGACGCGGGTTGCCGTGTCGATGTTTGCCTCAGGAAGGTAGACGACGAACTCTTCTCCGCCGAAACGACCGGCGAGATCCTCCTTGCGCACCTGGCGGCGGATGACCTCGGCAACCGCGCGCAGAACCTGGTCGCCCACGAGATGTCCGTAGGTGTCGTTTACCGCCTTGAAGTGGTCCAGGTCGAGCATCAGCACAGCGACTGGAGTCGTCGGCCGGGTTGCTTTGGCCAATCCCTGTTCGGCGAGGGCGTTCCAGCTGGCGGAGTTGTACAGGCCGGTCTTCCGGTCGGTCGTCGCGGCCTCTTCCAGATGTTTCACCTGGACGCTGCGGTGCAGCACATAGACAGTCGGCAGGACGAGCAGTATCAGCCACGGCCGCCAGACCGCCAGCGCCGCAGTCAACGCGCCGATGCACAAGGTGACACATTCTAAGGCGTTGTCACTCCAGTTGCCCAGCAGTCGGCCCCACGAGCGTTCGCCCTCGGCTAGCCCGATCACGCCTGCCACCAGCACCGAGTTCACGGCCCAGAATGTGCCTATAACAACGACCAGCCCGACGAGCTGCTGCGGGTGATCGGCTTGGAGAAGTCGCTGACCGGAAAGAGCCGCGGCGATGCCGGCCGCTGCATACGCGGACAAGATCATCACTGTGGTGTTGAAGACCGCTCGATACTTGGTGACGCCACTGACCCAGCGCCAGGTTCGCCACCAAAGGTGGAGGTACAAGATCGCGGCGGTGGCTGCGCCCAGGATGGGCGTGGTCAGCAAGGTGACCGCCAGGATCCAGACCGAACTCATGTTCACGTGCGGGGTGTCCGACAGCTGCCGACGCGTCCGCTCGATGTAGCAGGTGGTCTCCGCGGCGAGCAGTCCCAGCGCGAGGAGGACAAGGAAGTGCGCTGGGTTTCCGCTGCTCACGGGGGCCCAGGTGGCCAGCACCACAGTCAGGGCGACGGTGGTGAGTTCAGCGCACACCACGAAGGCGATTACGCGGTGTGGTAGCTCCCACAACGCCCAGTTAGTAGGCCAGGTGGCGCCCTTGGCAGCAATACGTTGCCGCTTCTTTGAGACGTTGTCCTCGCCGGTCATACTGGCTGCACCTGCGTCCGTGGATGTCCTGTCGGTCTCCCATGCCTCGCCAGCACGGGCCGACGGATTGTCCGGGCAGTCCGTGTGCTGGGAGGAGGTGTCTGCTGTGAAGGGTAAGGAGTGGTGATGCTTTCTGGAACGATGTCGCGCTCGCTCCCGGTATCGCTTCGGGAGCGAGCAATTTTTGAGAATATGCCGATCCCCAGCGCGAGCAGCGCGGCCAGCAACCCCGCGCTGGCAACGGCGTGAAAGGAACCGATGGCTTGGGCGACGACACCGCCGACGAGTACTGATAGCCCTTGGGAGCAGTACAGGCAGGTTCCCATTCGCCCCATCACTCGACCTCGGTTGCGATCGGGTACCGCGGCCACGACCAGCTGCTGAGTCTTGATCAAATACGCGGCCATCAAGGCACCCGAGGTTGCCCAGAGCGCGACCGAAAGCGGGAGCCCGGGGCCTACCCCGCAGCCCACGAGCGCCAAGCCCGCAGCTGCCGCCAGGATTGAGGCGGACAGGGGTGACGTCGGGATGCGCACCCGGGTCGTCAACCAGGCGCCGATTGCGCCGCCCGCTGGATCCGCGGCCAGGAGCAGGCCGACCCCAAACGCTGCGCCACCGAGCTGGTTCGAATACGGTGCGGCGAGGCCTTCCGGGACCATATATAGGCCGATCAGGCACACCAACGCGTACAAGCTGGCGAGGTTCGCTTTGCCGCGGGGAAGGTCGACGCCGTGGTGGGCGCCGCGGTCGTCCTCGGTGGTCGTAGTGCTGCGAGCTGCTGCTCGAGGTCGTACGCCCCCGAGAACCAACGCAGCGCTGACAAGGAACGTACCGGCATTGAGCAGCATCCCGAGATGAGGATCAACAACGGCCAGCAGTGCGCCTCCGCATGCGAAGCCGACCAGCTGTGCGGCCGGCGTGCTTGCCTGCCGCAACGCCAAGCCTGCCCCGTAGAGCGCCTCGCCGTGGAGGACCTGGGGGAGAAGCGACATCTGAGCGGCCTTGAACGGTCCGGCGGCGACGCTCAGTAAGGCGACAAAGATCCACAGCGCGGGCAGCGGAAGTCCGGGGACCGCCATCAAGGCCGCCAGGGCCGCGCGAAGGAGATCGTTGACCACGAGCACAGCTCGCCGGGGGAAGCGGTCGGCGAGTCCGGACAGCAGGAAACCGCCGAGCACCGTCGGGATGAACGTCAGCGCGTAGGTCAGCGCGGTCAACGCAGCTGACGAGGTCTGGTTGAACACCACGAGCGACAGCGCGACTCGGGCGACTTGGTCGCCGACTAGCGAAACGAGCTCGGCGCTCCACAACGCCCGAAACTCGCGAATCTTCAGCGGTCGCGTGAAGCCGACCGTCGCTACCTGCGTCACTGCTCCCCCGCCACCCTTGCCTACCACGGGCGCATGCCAGTGGTCACCGTAGGTACCCTGACTATCTACATTAGGTGTCTGCGGGGAGTGCGATGTGGCATTTATCGAGATTCACTCTGAAGTAGTAACGCGGTTACAAGGCGTGTCGAAGGGGCGTGCGTTCACGCCGCGGTGATTCTTGGCCCTCTAGCTTGGCGCAGAGAAGTACAGATCGATGAATCGTTGCAGTGTGGGAAGCTATGCCCAAAGCCGCCGCGTGCCCCTCTGGGGTCACGGTGTCCACGCCCACCACGGATAGTCCGACGACAGCGTGCCCGCGAGCAGACCGTCCCGGATCGCCTCAGGCCGCAGAGACGCGAGGTCTGGCTCGTCTGCCCACCAGGGCATGTTCGGCCGACGAGGATCGAGATGGTCGAGGCCGGTCAGTGCGACATCAAAGAGTACGGCCACTTCGGATGCGGAGTGCCGCCCGAGCTTCGCGGCGTGGTATTCCACAACGGAGCAGAAGTCGAGGTGAGTGATGGTCGCGTCGAGCTGGTCATGCAGGGTTCGCCGAAGCGCGCTTTCGACGGGTTCACCGTCGTTCACCGCGCCGCCGGGCAGGGAATGGCGACCTCTGTCGTCGGCGACGAGCAGGAGCTTGTTCTGCTGGCCGATCAAGGCGTAGGCCATGACGCGAGGCCCTGTGCTGGAGATGGTGCTGTCGCTCATCGTGGTCACCTGTCGGTGGGAGTTCGTGGTGGCGTGCGGATGTCGTGGTCTATCGGGCGCGTTCGTTTTACAGATCAAAGGTGTGCAAGCAGGTCGAGAGGCTGCCAGCCGCGGCTAAGCTGGCTGCGTGCGGCCGTCAAGTCTCGGAGTCGAGCAGCGCGCCGAACTCCGGCTGGGAGTGAAGTCCACTAGTCAACGCGGACAAATTCCGCGATGTACCCGTACGCAGGATTTTCCGGGTCGACCTCGTAGCAGTTCAGTCGCCATCCGTTCGGTTCGGTCAGACGCTCGTTGAGCACGTCCGGCTCGGCGTAGAGTTGATCACGCCACGGGGTCGCGAACTCGCGATAGCGAAGCCGGGTCCGTTCGTGGCCTGGCCAACGTCCGTCATACTTTCGCATCTCCAGTAGTGCACGATTTCGGTCGTTGTTCGGAATGGGAGGTTTGCATCCCTCGCCGATGATGCGTGCGCCCGGCGCGGCAATCGTGTGCAGCATGCGAAGAATTCCCGGCGCGCGTTCGGGGGTTTGAAGCATGCTCAACCCGCATCCGAGTAAAAGCACCGTGTCGAACAGGCCGGGCCGAAAGAGTTGCCCGGCTTCCGCTATATCAGCTTGTATTACTTCATCGACACCTCGCCGTCGTGCTACCTCGACCGCGCCGTCTGAGACGTCCAAGGCCACTACGGGATTGCCGTTCGCTTGGAGGGCTAGCGCGTGCCTGCCTGCTCCGGTGCCGACGTCCAGGACGTGGCCGGTCACGCGATCTATGCCCCACCATTCGATGTCTCGCCAGTCGTCCCGGTCGTGGAACAGATAGCGCGCGCTGTGAATGGTGATATGCCCGTCTTCCCATTCGTGCACGTGATCTGTCTTGTTGTCATCGACGCGGTCGGATTCATATGCGTCACGAATCAGTTCGCCGTACGCGTCACACTCAATCGGTTCGTGTTCGTTAATCATTTTGTCTTCCTCCTTTTTGACGAAACTTGAGTACAAAGGTAGTTCCGTCGGCTCCGCGTGGCCCGTTTAGTGCTGCGGCGGCGCGTCATACCCCGCCCGGCACGCTGAGGCGAGCCAACATCGGCTTCGCGGGCAGGACCTGTTTCCCTGACCTTGTTCAGCTCCTTGGCCAGCGGCCTGACGGCTCGCTCGTCTATCCATTCGACGCCGCAGTGCCTCCTGCATGAATTCTCGACATTCCACCCCCACCCCCAGTTCCAACGGCGGGGCGCGGTCAACTTGCGAAGGTTCATGCTGCTAGCTCGCCAGCTTCATGCTGATTGAGCTATGGCCACTTTCCTTTGTCAGCGATAGTTGCCTGCCGCGGGTTTGGCGTTTACTGGCCGTTCGGATGCACGGTGACTTTGCTGCCCCGCCAAGGCGGAACGCGCTACTGATTGCGGCGAGTTCGACAGACAGCGCGTGGCATGACTCGCACACAAGAAGGTGCTCATCGACGCGCAGCGTCTCTCGCTTCGTCAGCCCGCCTCTGGTCCAGGCGCCGAGCAGCTTAATCGTTGGTTTGCACGGCTTCGCGCTGGCCTCACTCAAGTGCACTTGGAGGTAAGCCTGCCGGAGTCCTTCACGTGCCCGGTACGCCAACGCCGAGATACCATTCGCGGTGAGCCCAAACTCTGGCGCGATGTCGGACGGCGATTTACCTTCGATCTCAGTGCGCCAGAGCACTGACTGCCACCGTTCGGGCAGTTGAGTGAACGCCTTCGAGGCGAGTGCTCGTTCCAGCTCGGCCACCACCGTGTCGTTGAACGGCACGGCAATCAAAACCGAGTTGACAGTCGTCGTAACGTCCTCTGTCAGTTCAACTCTGCGATCATTCCGAGTTTTGTCGTAAGCCTTGTGGCGCAACACTGTGAGCAGATACGCACGGAAGACCGAGTCGGGGCCGCGGCCCTCACGAAGCACATCAAGCACCTTGCTGAACGCCTCTGAAACGAGATCGTCCTGCTCGGCCATTGAACGAGTCATCTGGCGCGCCAAGTTGTAGGCCGCACGGACGTGGCGCTTGTACAGGCCGCCGTACGCAGCAATGTCACCGTGTCGAACTGCTTCGATCAGCTCTGAGTCTTGATAGACTCGGACTTGACTGGTCGGCGCTGTGATGGTCGACGGAACGGCACGATCACAACTGAGGCGGGAGTAAGGCTCGGCTGGCACGCGTCCTGGGAGGCAGTCAAGAATAGTCAAATCGAATGCATCAGCTCGGGACTCTGAACCAGTGAGAGCTATTCGGTTGCCGGAGTTTTCAATTGTCGTACAGCGAAGAAGACTGCGCCATCCCTCCGGCTCGTCAAGGTAGCCGACAAGTCGAGTAACCATTTGCACACCCCACTTCTATTTTTTGCTAAAATTGGCAGTCGCGTGGATCGGCTGATTCGTCTCAGAAGATCGGGCGCCCTTCGTTGGGGACAAGGGGGATAACGGCGGTGCGTTCTACTGGGCCTTCCGGGGGCGTGTGCCGATAATCCGTCGCGAGTTCGTGCCTTCCGGGCTCGGGTGGCGCGCTAAGTAGCGATACGGAGAAGGCGGGGAACAGGGCTGCCATCGCACGTACGCAGCACAATGGACACAAGTTATCCGGTACCGGAGGCCGCTGTTCCCATATTTCTTCGATGGGGAGCCCGCACAGGGCGAGGCATTCATTGTTCGGCCAGACGACATGTACCCGGCCCGCATAGTGATCCCCGGTTCCGCCTTGTTGGTTGGTTCCCCAATACAACAAAGTATTCGGCTCTGCTTGCGCCTGCATGGTTCACCGAGCCGGTGCAGTTCGATGGCCGGGCCCACCCTTTTCTGCAAATGCCTGCGCAGGTCGTCGGGAGGCTGCCAGGTACAGCGGGGCACTTCGAGGGACCGGCAAGCATGCAGCGACGCGCAGAGTTGGCGACAATCGAGTAGGCACGAAGGGCCTGGGGTGGCATCGCCAGTCGCTGGCCGGTCGTGACGAATTGCCCGACGCTGCCTGCCGTCCCGTGTCTTCGTGGCGAAAGATGGGAAGGAGTCCAACAGCGTTCGTCGCTAGCCTCGCCGACCACTGTTTGTGGTCACGCGGACCGACTCGACCCGCGTGCTCGTCGAGATAGCCCTCGATATGCAGCGCGACGAGCGACGCCGACACTCCCGGCTCCAGACGAGGCCCCTCGCTATGCTTGATGCCGTTGATCGAGCAGATCTCATTGCTGTTAAACAGTTCGAACGCTACGCGACGGTCAGGCGTGTAGTCGAAGGTCATCGCTGACACTCCGGCCTGCTGAGGGTCGGTACGCCCAGAGTCGACGGAGCGAGCAGGGTCGCAGTGCTCATCGTCGATCCTTCCTTCGGTTGCCTCGTCAATTAGATCGAGGGGCTTGGCATTCGACTGAAGCCGGTGGCCCGACTCATGTCGGGGGATTCTGCGGTGGGCACCGGCGCTTCGGTCCCCAGCGCAGCTGGAAAGATTGGTCACCAAGCGGTCGGTGTCGCCATAACTCTCGTGGTGGCGATCACTGCGGACTGCGGCGGGAAGTCATGCAACTGTTCCGGGACGCGCTCCCACCGCCAGAGCCCGAGACGTTCGTCGCTGGGAGACGGCAGCACGACGTTGTCTCCCGTAGGAGCGACTGACGCCCCAAGCCGGAGCAGATCGGCAAAGACCGTCTCATCGAGCTTGTGACCGGGTCCGGTGATGAAGGTCCATCGCTGAGTCTGGGGGCGGTCGACGACTGGGCCGGCGAGCATGCGAACCCGCAAGCCAGCAAGCACTCGCCGACCGAGTTCGACGGGCATGGTGATCGCCCCCACCAGCCCACCCACCGGCAAGAGGATGCGGTGCGTTGCCGGGTCAACGGCCGCGGGCAGTCGGTATACGTGGTGGTAGAAGGCGCACCGTTCCGCCGGTGTTGAACCCGAGCGTGCGGCAGGGCTATCAGTGGTCGACGTGGTCACGGCGAACCACTTCCTTCGAGTGGACAGGGTGATCAGGCAGCGCGGGTTGTGCTGCGGGCTGACGCCGGCGACCATTACCGGCTCGATGAGGAGCGGCTGAGGAGTGCCGGGGGCTGCGTGGCCGGGCGACGGGGAGATCAACGCCCTGGGAGGCGAGGGCGAAGTCCGTCGTCCGCGGTGCCTCGGGGCGCGGGCGCGGAGGGACCTGTTCCTGGCAGCGCCGAACTCGGCACCGCTCGCTCAGGTACCACCAGCCGGCACCGACTCCGGCCACGCAGCCCGCCATGAGAAGGAGCGTCGCTGCGAGCACCAACCCAGACCCCCACGACATCTTGGTAGGGGCTTGTATGGCACTGGGGGCGACCGCGGACCACGCAGCGGCGATGTTAACTTGTGTACTCATCGCTCTGCGCTCCTTTTGGCCTGGGGATTTGATATGCCTACGCCTAGACCATAACTTGTGTACTCAGATTAACTAGGCGACCGTTCGGGTGAATTGCGGACACGCTCCGCAATCAGACACGCTGTGGAGGTGAGAGAGTCCGTGATCCAGCCGCGCCAAGAGTTGCCGCCGGCCGTGATGAAGGTCGTCCTCGGCAACCAACTCGCTAGGCTCCGGGACGCCGCGGACGTCACGCAGGAACGGTCGGCTGAAGTCCTCGGATGCACACAACAGAAGATCGCCCACATTGAAGGTGGAAGCGGGATCCAGCTGACCGAACTGAACGCCCTGCTGGATCTCTACGGCGCCAACGAAGCCGACCGGGACTACACCCGTGACCTCCAAGCCGAGAGCAAGCACCGCACGAAGCGCGGAGCGTTCAGCACCAGGTTCCGGCAGTACCTCCGGTTGCTCGTCGACATGGAGCCGAGCTGCAACCGATACTCGGCGTACCAGGCGTTGGTCATCCCAGGGCTGCTGCAGACCGAGGACTACTCGCGCACGAACGCGCGGGCCTGGCGGCCCTCGCTGTCGGCGAAGGAGATCGAAAAGTATGCCGCCGACCGCATGGCCCGGCAAACCGTTCTGGACAACGTCGACCAGAAGTTCTGGTTCATCATCGACGAGGCGGCCCTGCGCCGGACGGAGGGCGGCCCGGTCATGAAGGCCCAGATCACGAAGCTCGTCGAGACCATCGACCGACCAAACGTCGAGCTCCAGGTCGTGCCGTTCAGCGTCGGCTACTACATGGGGCAAGGACACGACTACACGATCTTCGGTTACGACACGAAGCCGACGGTTGACATCATCTACCTGGAGCAGCATGACGGCGGGGAGTACGTCGACAACAGCAAGCGGACCGCGCGGTACTTGACCCTGTGGGAGCACCAGAAGGCGGCGGCCAGCGGGCCCGAGCAGACCAGGCGGACCCTGTTGGAAATCGCCGCATCGTTGTAGCTGACCTGCGACTTGAGACCGGAAGGGCACGAAGAAGCAGATGGACATTCAGGACACCCACAAGCGCCACCTCGACACCAACTTCGCCGAATGGCACAAGTCGCCCCTGAGCAATCCTCCGGACAACCAGTGCGTCGAGGTGTCGTTCAGCAGCAACGCCGTCGGGTTGCGGGACAGCCGGAACCCGGACGGGCATGTGCTGGTCTTCGACCATGGGGAGTGGGAGGCGTTCCTTGGCGGCGCCGCGAGTGGAAGCTTCAACCTGCCGAAGATCCCGTAGTGCGCACGGGCGGCGATCCCGTCGTCGCCCGCAACCCAGCACCCGTTGGTCTTCAGTCACTGTCGTCGGCATCCCTGCGTTTGCGCTGGTAGCGGTCCACTGTTGATTGAACCCCCGCTCGCGGCGAAGGACTACCGCCCAGGAGCCGTCCAGTGCCCGTCCGTATCCCGGCCAGCGTCGCGCCCGGCTACGTCAGCTCCTACCCTCGGGTAAGGCGAGTTCACCAGGTCGACCAGAGGAGGACGCGGTGGGAACACGTCGAACGTCGACGCCGAAACACCCTACGAACACGCGGCTGAGGTGGCAACGGCTCCAGCGCGGCTGGAGCCATCAAGAAGTCGTCGAACAGATCAAGCGGAGCATCGAGCAGGCCGACGAGGGTGAGGCCGGCCTGAACGCTGACATGGTCGGACGATGGGAAACGGGCGGTCGTAAGCCGGACCCGCGGTACAAGAAGCACCTCGTGCTGGTCTTCGACCTTCCGGCCAGTGAGCTCGGTCTGCTCTCTTCTGAGGAGTTGGCGCTGTGTCCGGCTGATCCGGTCGTACCTGCGCCTACGACCAACGTCATCATGGACGAGCAGCTCATCGACGTCGTGGTGAAAAAGGTGATGCTGGTGCTGCTGGGAGGCAATGCTGAGTTCGGCCGGCCCGTGTTCTTAAAGGGCCTGCTCGGGGCGAGTCTTGCAGCGCTGTTCTCGAATGGCGTCGCGATCCCCGATGGTGCCGAAGCACTGGCTGCCGAACAGCGGACGCGGTTGGACCGGCAGTCCGTCGACGCCTTCGCCGCGATCACCGCCTCCCATCGTGACCTGTACTGGACGACCGCAGCGGCCGAACTCGTGCCGTCCGCCACGGCGCACGTCCACCTCGGCACGGGCATGCTGAAGTCGACCTCCGACGCCGAAGGGCCGCAGGCACGACAACTGGCATCCGCCGTCGCCGAGTCCTCGCTCCTCGCCTCGCGACTGTTGTTCTTCGACCTGGCCCAAGGGGACGCTGCTGAGCCGTTCTTCCAGCTTGCAGACGATGCGGCGAGCACGTCGCAAGATCACGCCCTGGCAGCCGCTGTGTTGGGCCATCGCGCGTTCGTGCCCGGCTTCGCCGGCCAGCTGCAGCCGGCCAGCGACTACCTCTCGGCGGCGCATGCGCACGCACGCTACGGTGCGGGCCCTTTGCTGCGTTCTTGGCTCCACTGCGTTGACGCCGAGGTGTCCGCCCGCGCTGGGCAGCCGAGGGCAAGCCTCACTCGTATCCGCTCTGCCGAAGATGCGCTCGTGACAGCCGGAACCAACCCCACGTGGCTCGACTTCTTCGATTCCTCGCGGCTCGACGGCTTCGCCGGCAACGCCCTCCTGCTGGCTGGCCGAAACCGCGAAGCATCAGGTCGGCTTCAGAACGCGCTAGACAACCTCGCCGAAACCGCGACGAAGCAGAAGGCCGTCCTGTTGTTCGACCTCGCGGCGGCATATGCATCCACCGATGCCGAACATGCTGTCGCCACCGTTCGACAGGCATGCGACCTGGTTGGTCAGACCCCGTACAGCACAGCATTACAACGGGTACCCGACGTTCGCGCAGCTCTGAGCGCCACGCCCTACGTTGACGAGCTGGACGAGCGAGTCCGGGCGTTGAGTGGCCCTGTCCGCGAGGCGTGATCAGCTGTGCTCGGCGTTGTGGGCGGCGACGCGAGCAGGTAGTTCGGCCAGCCCAGCCAGGTGGAACAGGCAGCGCTGCTCGACCTCGGGCATGCGGAGGATGTGCCCCCACGGCCCGCGGCGGACGCGTGCTGTCGATATGCCGGCCTCTTGAGCGGGGCGAACGTCGTTGTCCAGACGATCGCCGACGTACAGCACCGAACTCGCAGCCACCCCAGCCTCCTCGATGACCCGATCGAAGAAGCCCGGTGCTGGCTTCTCCACGCCCCAGCCGTCGGAGGTACCGATCACGTCGACCGGCAGTTCCAGCGCTTTGAGGATCTTCTCCGCCCGCGCCGTCTGGTTCCCCGCCAGGCCGACCCGAACGCCGGAATCCTGCAGTTCCCGCAGGCACGGACGCACATCGCTGTAAAGGTTCTCCTCGGTGAAGGACTCCGGCTGGCCGGCGGCGGCCCGACGCTCGCGTTCCACTGCGAGGTCGAAGCCCGGTTTGAAGACCTGGAAGGTCTCCCGGTAGTCCCCGCCCTGAGCGATCACGGCGCCGAAGACGGCGGAAAACGTGTGGCGCGGAACCCCGAGCCAGTCGGCCCACGTCCCGTACTCGCGGGTTTCATCGACCAGTACCTCGCCCACGTCGAAGAAGACCGCTTCGATCCTTGCCACGTGAAGATCCTTCCTGCCTGCATGACGGTCACCGCCATGGTGCCCGACGGGGGTGCCTCGATGCTCGGGAGGAGGCCCGCGGATGCCCAGCGGACGGGTTGTGGACGGTACCTCGTCACGATCTTGGAGTGTTGACTATGCGTCTCGGTTCATGCACGCATCGTTATCGGGGGTGGTCACATGTCGGACATGCGGCGCGCTCGGCCTCAGCGGTCGCCGCGGCCGGCAACCGTGCGTGCCGAGCACGCCGATCCTGGTCAGCGCCCAATCAGGCTGTCGTGAATATGGTCATCGAGCTCGGCCAGAAAGTCTTCCGTTCGCCATGGCCGAAGATCGCGCCGAGCCAGTCGAATCCGCTGTGCGGCGACCCGGCCCCCCGTGGCCGCCGTGATGTCGACAGCCTCGTGCAGGAGATCGACGCAGGCGGCCGGATCGCCAAGGCGCAGCCGCGCGAGCGCCAGATCGGTGCTGACGATGCCGCGTTGGACAGCGTCTCGCGACAACCGCAAGGCAGAGACCGACCGAGCGAGACTGTCGTGTGCGTGGCCCGCGTCGCCCGAGTGGAGGGCACACAGACCATCGAATCCGTTCAAGCGATCAGCGTTGAACCCGCCGTGCGGATCGTCGACGGTCAACTGCTCGACGGTCTTCCAAGCTCGATCCAGGGCAGCAGCCGCCTCGTTGGCTTGACCGGCCCGAGCGCAGATTTCAGCGTGCACGGCGTGGGCGCGAGCTCGAATGGCGTAACTGGCGCCACGGTGAGCGTCGACGGTCGCGGCGCGGGCGATAGTCTGCGCCGCTTCCAGGTCGTCGGTCGCGTGGAGGGTCACCATGGTGTGGCTCGTCTGGACGGAGGCTCGATGGCTTCGGTCAGCGAGGTGCCCGGCCGCCCTGGTTGCATCGGCGTACAGGGCCATCGCCGCCTCGTCGTCACGGGTCTCGAAGGCCAAGCGGCCGGCGAGCGAGTACGCGGCCGTGGCGAGCAGGATCAACTCCTGCCGCGGACCGACCTGGTCAAGCTCCAGCAACCGTCGGCAGGACTCGACGATGGGCGCGAGCTGGAGCTGGAGACGGACGAACGGGGTCGTACCGACCAGCCCGTTGATCGCCGCGACCGAGTCGTGCAGCCGGCTGACGACCTCATGATCGAGCTTCGAGGGATCACGCTGGATGGCGGCGATGGTCGACTGCGTCCCAGGCGACAGCAGCATGAACAGGTCAGCGTTATCGCTTCGTCCGCTGTGGCCGACCAGTTCGACGAGCTGTCGTACCCGCTGAGGCGGCGTTCCGAGATGACGAAGCGCGTCCAGCAGGGTGTCGAAATCAGATCCGGGACCAATCGCCAGGTTGCCGGCTGGGGTTCGCGAATAGAGCTGCGCCAGAAGGAACTGGTAGCGATCGCCGGGCCTGGTTCGGTCGGCGATGCTTTCCCACCGGGCGACGGTGCGCTGGATGCTGGCGACCTGCCTGTTCATCAACGAGGCAACCGCGAGCTGGCGCGCGGTATCCCGCAGCGCTCGGGCCAAGTCAGCCCAAGACCAGCCGCGCCCCTCGCGCAGCTGACGCAGCAGAAGCGCCCCGGACTCCCGATCGGTCGTGGTCACAATGTCCAGTACACCATCCGGACGAGGTCATACAGGCACGACCAGTCGCGGTTTGCACTGCTCGGCTGCGTAGTTCACGGTGTACCAGGTGCCGCTGGTCGGTTCGGTGCCTCGGGGGAAGCCGATCACGAAGCCGCTGCGATCGACCATCCACCGGTTACGAGCGTGATAGGCCGCAGTGCCCAACCGGTCGGCGCCCAACTCCACGATCTCGACGAGTCGGCCCACGTTCTGCCATCGGCGGATCGACGTCACAGCTGCTGCCGGTTGGTCGGCCACCGCGCAGGGCACCACGACGGTCAGCGACGCTTGACTGCGCTCGGCCAGCCAGTCCAGCGCGGCCGTGTCGATGCCGGCGGCGCCTCCGAGGTAGAAGTGAGCATCCGGGGCAGAGAACGGCCGGAGGTAGCCGTCGAACAAGTAGGGAAGCTCAGACTCGACGGGGATCGAGCGGGTACCGGTGATCGTCACGTGTCGAGCCACGCTCGCCTGCTCCTCCGCGAATGTCATCGAATGTCATCTACCCCCGTCGTACCTGGTCACGATCTCATGGACGCACCGGCCGCGGCGAGGGTCGCCCCCCGACCTCGCCGCGGCCGGTTGCCCATCCCAACGACGACCACGGTGATCACCATGAGCCTGCTGACCACGATGAACCGCCTGACGATCAAGAACGGCTGGTCCAACGCGGTTGACAACATGCTCCACCAGCTGGTCGACGACGGCTTCGCCTTTCACCTCTGCGGGGAGCGCCTGGACCCGGTGGCTCTGGTTGCTTCCTACCACTTGAGGGGCCACGTCGACTTGCTCACCATCACGGAGTCGGACCGCGTGACCGCCGCGCGAGCCCTCCTGGAGCCAGACTTCGACGTCTTCAACCCCGGCAACGTTGTCTGGGCTTTCGGCAACGAGGCTGAACCGACCCTTCGGGCTTTCCTGAACTTGAAACACCCCGACCACCCCGACCATCCGAGTGCAACGACGGAGCCGCCGAAGTTGATGATCGTCCCGGCTCGCCTTCAGCGCCCGATGACGTTCAGGTCCCCGGAGTCGGGGAAGGCCGGCAACCGTGCACGCCGGCTGGAGACCGCACTCGCGAGCGAGCTCATCGCCATGGATGCAGCCGGACTGGTGGACCGCGAGGTAGGCCGTGAAGGTTCTCACGAACCGGCCGAACACTCCGCATCTGGATCTGCCGCGTGACCATCACTTTGCCCGACGCGTTGACATCCGTCTCAGCACAAATGCCCGATCCTTGGGCTACCGGTCAAGTCGATCTGTACGAGAGGGAGCTGTCTCAACACTTTGGCACCGCCGAAGCGATCGCCGTGGCGAGCGGCACCGGAGTGAGCGCCAACAGGGCGACAACCGCAACGACGCCCCCGAGGGAGATTCTCCTTTGCGGCGGCGGCATCGACAGCTTCGTCGCGTGGCACTACCTCGGCAAGCCGCAGGCGCTCTACTTCGACCTCGGCGACCGAAACCGTGATCAGGAGTACCGAGCCCTCGACACCCTCGCGCGTCGACACGGCATCAGGTTGCCTGTGAGCCGCGAGCTCGACTTGGGGTCGTGGGAGTTGCAGGACGGCGTGATCCCGTTGCGGCATCTACATCTCGCTGTCCTTGCGTGCCACCGCGCAGACACCGTCTGGTGCATCGCGGTCAAAGGAAACCTCGGCGCAGACAGGAGCTCCGCGGCGTTCGAGCGGCTCTCGAAGCTCATCTCCGAGGTGGCCGGCCGTGATATTCGAATCGACAGCCCGTTCCGGGACATGACTAAGACTGAGGTGGTCCACTGGTACGTCGACCAGTCGCTGCCTGTCGATGATCTCCTGCAGGTTCAGCAACTGAGGTCGCCCGGCCAACACGTTACCGGCGCCACCGCGTTCCTGGCAACGATCTGTGTCGGCATCGGTGACAACGACACGGCAGACATGGTCGCGGAAAGGGCATTCCCGTCATCCCGTGATGCTCGGTCGTGGGTTGAACAAGAACTTCCGGTCGCGGAGTTCCCTATATGGGTAGCCAAACGCCCCCGCGGAACGGCAGGCGCATTCCTGTTCGGCGCGGTTCAGCGCGGGCATTATGTGCCGACGGCGGAGGGGCAAATCGCTTGGCAGGTAGGAGAAAGCTCGACAGATGACACGGAGGCGTACTTGGTCGATGGGCAGGTGCGATGGCGTGGTGCTCCAAACGCGGTGGTGTGACAGGTGGGGGGCGTCCGCGAGGTTCTCGCCGTGATCGTTGCGGCTGACAGCCCGGTCGGTCGAGTGAGCCAAGCAGTCGACGACCTGGCGGCGCATCTGCCGGCGCCGGATCAGCCGCGGGCGTGCCCTTTGTGCTCGGCTCAGTCTTGGCCCTGTGCTGGGTTCGATGACGCGGCCCACCGTGCATTGGCTGCCGGCCTGCGACTCAGCGACCTAGTGCCGCTCGACTTGCACGAGCGCCTGTGGCCACGAAGGAGGCCACCGTCACCACCGACATCACCGCGGGACACCGGCAGTTGGTTCGATCGGAAGGAGCAGGATCGATGAAACGAGCCCTGCGGTCCCCACTCGACTCGCACGAACGCCTGTGGCCGCCGAAAAGGGCGCGAACGCCACCGTCCTCTGCCCAGAACCTTGGCGGTTGTTGGTTCGGCCATGAGGAGCAGGCTCGATGACAACGACGAGTCGCCGCGTCGTCGTGCGCAGGCGGCGCCCCAACAAACGTCCGCTCGACGTAGCCCAGGTAGCCGGAACCGTGCACCGAGACACGCCGCTGAGGGGTGAGTGGTGGTGAGGCCGCCCTCCATTTCGACGGGATTTCACTCGCGGGTGTGCTGGCGGGAGCGCTCGGCCCACCGCGGTCCGTGAGTGCCACGCCTCGGCCCAATCTCGCTTTGATCCGTCTGGTCGAGGCGTCTGGTGCAGCGAAGAAGTCGTTGGCCTTCAGGCTCAACCAGCTTGCGGAGACCGCTGGTCTGGAGACGCACTACACCCACACCAGTTGGACGAACTGGATGAAGAGGGGGACGCGTCCGGCACAGGCGGTACGCCCGCTTATCGCCCAGGTCTTGGAAGAACGACTCGGGCGGCCGGTCAGCCTGGCAGAGATCGACCTTGATCACGATCCTGGCGTCGACTCAGGCACCGGCTTGGAGTTCCCACGCGAGCTCGGCACCGCCGTGCAAGTCGCGACCAGGTTTTGGAGCCAGGTGGACCGCCGCGACATCCGAGGCCCCGGCGTCGCCGTTGTCAACTACAACACCCCCGTTCGTCGCTGGCTGGCGCTCCCCGTTGACAGCAGCGCAGCCTCGCGGTCACCCGCGGCGTTCCGGCGCGTTGGGGAAGCCGACGTCGTCGAATTGCTCGAAACAGCTGAACAGGCGCGGCAGTGGGATTCGCGCTATGGAGGCGGGAACTGGCGAACGTCGCAGCTGACGGTCTGTCTGAAGGAGCGGGCGGCCCCGTTGCTGCACGGCTCCTACAGCGACGTCGTCGGGCGCCGGCTGTTCACCGCCACGGCGCAACTCGCCCGGCTCGCCGGATGGACCGCGTTCGACAGTGGCGACCACGCCAACGCCCAACGGCACTACATCCAGGCGCTGCGCCAAGCCCGTGCCGCAGGGGATTTCCAGCTCGGCGGCTACGTGTTGACCTGCATGGCCCTGCAGTGCAGCCTCGGCGGCTTCCACGACGACGCGATCGACATGGCCGACAGCGCGTTTCACCGCGTCGGCGGACACGCCACTCCGCGTGTGAAGGGCTTCTTCAAGCTGATCGAGGCCCGCATCTGGGCACGGAACGGCAACGCCCGCATGGCCGACGGCGCCCTCGCCACGGCCGAGCGCCTGCTGGACGCCGCAAGCTCCCGCACCGGGGACGACCCGGCCTGGATCGACTTCTTCGACGAGCATCGGCTCGCCTCCGACGCAATCGAGATCCACCGCGATCTCGGCCGGCCGCGCGAGGCACAACGCTGGAACGAGTTAGCCGCCATGCCTATCGACACCTACGCCAGGGCGTACGCCCTCCGCCAAAGCGTCCTCGGCAGCACCTACCTGCAGGGATACCAGCCCGACCTCGAACACGCTCTGGACCACGGCCACCGCGCTGTGTCCGCTCTCGCCGTTGTCAGCTCGACCCGCGCCGTGGACTACCTTCACGCCCTAATCTCCCGGATGTCACGCTGGCGCACGGAACCCGGCGTGGCCGAACTGACACGTCGAGTAAAGAGCGAAATATATGCAGCCTGAGTACAGAAAGAACCTGATCGTGACAACCTTCGACACATTTATAATCAACCTTCCGAATCCTGCCCTGGTAATTCTGGTCGGCTTGCAGGGGAGCGGTAAAAGCACTTTCGCACACCGACACTTTGCGCCCATTGAGATCCTCTCGATGGATGAGTTCCGTGCCCGAATGTGCAACGACCCAGCCAGTCAGTCAAACAGTTCGCCGGCGCGCAGGCAACTGCTCGACATGCTCCGTCAGCGCCTCCGGAACAAAGTCACCACCGTGGTTGACTCCACGAACCTCCGCAGCGATCAGCGCGCGCAACTCCTCAACATAGCAGCGGAATTTAGGACACCTACGATCACCCTCGTGTTCACCGCCAGCGCGGAGTGGTGTCGAGAGCGCATTGACAGCCGGGCGAGCATCATTCGTGATGACGTCCTCGCCCAGAACGCCGATCTGTTGGATCAGACGCTTCGAGACATCGACGACGAAGGCCATTTCGTAGTGTTTCGTCTCGGCAATGAACAGGTGGAGTCAATCAGGTTCGAGCATGCCTTTCCTGACGATCCTGAACCGGACCGCTGGTTCGAGGTCGAGCAACTCCGGCCGCGCGCATGGGTATTCCGGCACCCTGCTGACGAACTCCGGCGTCACCCCGCGGTTCTCGCCGAGATGCGACCGACCTGGGACTTCATCGCACGCGTCGCCGCCGATATGGCGCTCGGCGCGCGGATTGCGTCGGCGAACACGCAGGCCCGTGCGCAGGTCGGCGCTGAACTGCGCGTACGGCTGCCGCACTGCCTGCCCATTCACCTCGTCGCCAGTCAGACCGGTTGGGAGCGCAAGCCGCCACACGCCAGTTGATTCGTGAGCCCCCTCGTGAGCCCTCCCGCCGCGATCCATATCGCGATTCCATGAGAGCTGGTCACAAGCAGCAACGAAAGGACGGACCCGTGAGCCCCCATCCAGCGAGCTCAACCCGAGTCGCGGTGAGCGACCTGGCTCGGGGACGCTACTGCATCGGAGACGGCAGTTTCTCGTTCGCCGCGGCGCATCACCTCGCCGATCTGCCCGACTTCGAGAACAAGGCTGGGCGACCCCACGGACATACCTTCACCGTCGAGGTCGAGCTCATCGACGCCGAACTGCGGGCACCCGGTTTCGTAGCGGACTACGCCGAACTCGCCCCTGTCGGTGAGTACCTCAAGCGCGAACTGGACCATCGCGACCTCAATGCGTTGTTCACGTTCGACACCACCACCGACGCGCTCGCCCAGCACATCACCGCGTGGTTCCTGGCCCACATGCCGCCCGAGCGTGGGAAGCAGCTCCATGCCATCCACGTCGGACTCAGCTCGGCAACCGGGGCGCACCAGCATGTCGATGACGAGTCCTTCACCTTCGAGGCGGCCCATCACCTGGAGGGCCTGCCGGACGGACATAAGTGCGGCCGGCCTCACGGCCACTCTTATCGGGTGGATCTCCGGCTGGACCCGCAGACGAATCCCCGCCGCCGCGCAAGGCTCCGCAGCTTGCTTGCCGTTTACCTCGACCGTCACCTGGATTACCGCGACCTGAACGCCGTGCTCGCGTTCCAGCCGACGTCAGAACTGCTCGCCGAGCACCTGTACGCCTGCATTCTCGACCAGGCCAGCACCCGAGACGCCGCCGCGGTTCTCGCGGTCCGCGTGTGGGAATCGCCGCGTCGATGGGCGGAGTTCGCTCAGGACGAGCGGAGCGGCCGGTGACGATCACGGTGGCCGACGACGAACTGCTCGTCGCGGAGAGGTTCGGGCCCACCGTCCAAGGCGAAGGCCCGTCGACCGGGCGCCGTGCGGTGTTCATCCGGCTGATGAACTGCAACCTGACCTGCAAGGACTGCGACACCCCCTACACCTGGGACGGGTCCCGCTTTGACCTGCGCGCCGAGGTCACCGTCACCCCGATCGAGGACTTACTGGCCTGGGCGACGGTGCAGCCGGTCGACCTCGTGGTGATCACCGGTGGCGAACCGCTGATGCAGCAGCGCCGTCTCATCCCGCTCGCACGGGGATTGGTGGAGGCTGGACTGCAGGTCGAGGTCGAGACCAACGGGACAATCACGCCGACCGCGGACCTGCTGGCCTGGGTCACACGGTTCAACGTCTCGCCGAAGCTGTCGAGCTTCGGGGCCGGGATGCCGCGGGCGAAACGCATCAAGGCTGGTGTGCTCAACCACTTCGCGGTCAGCGGCCGGGCCGTGTTCAAGTTCGTCGTCACCAGCCCGGCCGATCTCGTCGACATCAGCGACCTCGTCGCCGATCACCACCTGGACCCCGTGTACGTCATGCCCGAAGGCCGCACCGCCGCCGAGGTTGTCCAGCGACTGGCCGACATCGCCGACCCCGCCATCGCGCGAGGCTTTCACCTCAGTACCCGGCTGCATGTGCTCACCTGGGGAGACCAGCGTGGCCGCTGACCGTGCCGCCGGCCGAGCGCAGGCGCCGCTCTACGAGGCCGCCCGCGGTGTGCTGATCACCGTGGAAGGGCTCTGGGGCGCCGGGAAAACCACCACCGCCACCGCACTGGGCGAGCGGCTGACCGCAGCTGGGTTTTCCACCCGTGTCATGCACTACAGGCCCCGCGACGGTGTCACCGCCCGGTTGTCGGACATGCTCGACACCGCGCCACTGCGCCGACGGGACGGCCTCGGTGGCTACGACGCCGCGCACCACGCAACAGTCGACGTCCTGCTGCGGCTGTGCCGGGAGTCCTACAACCACCGTGTCCTCTATCGGCGGGCCCTAGCCGAGCACGACGTCGTGGTCATCGACCACGGCGTGTACTCCAAGCTCGCCTATGCCCTCGCCGTCCTGACAGAACAACACCCGTCGGTGGACCAGGCGACGCTGCTGGCCCAGGTCCACGCGGTCGCCGCCCCGTGGTTCCTGCACCCCGACCTCGCGCTGTGGCTGGACATGCCCTGGCCCCTGGCCCGCGAGCGCGCTATCGACCGCGGCCACGGCGGCGGCAACCCCGGCTCGGTGGAACGGCTGCTGTTTCTGCCGCGCTACAGCCGCGCCTACCGCCTGGTCGCCGACGCCCAGCCCGATCGCGTCCGGCGAATCCGGGCCGGCACCCAAACCACGTCCAGCGTGCTGGCTGAGATCGACGAACTGCTGCGCCCAGTGCTGCACACCGAGACAGGAGCGTTGCGATGACCGCGAACCGGATCCCCGAGGTCCTGCTGTTCTCCGCCGGCCTGGATTCCTACCCCGCCTGGCACTACCTCGGCTGTCCGCCCGGCCTGTACTTCGATCTCGGCCACCGATACGCCGCCCAGGAACGCGCCGCCATCGCCGCGCTCGCCGGCGCCACCGGGATCGAGGTCGAGGTCAGCGACGAACTGCGGCTCGGGGCCTGGGAAGCCGAGGACGCGATCATCCCACTGCGCAACGTGCACCTGGCGATGCTCGCGGCCAACCGCGCGGAGACGGTGTGGTGCATCGGGGTCAAGGGTGATCACACCCTCGACAAGAGCCTCGGCGCGTTCGCCGACATGGACCAGTTCATCGCCCGCTTCTCGGGGCGCCCGGTCCACATCGACAGCCCGTTCTGGGACATGACCAAGACCGAGATCGTCGCCTGGTACCTCGCGCAGAACCTGCCAGTCGAGCACCTGCTGCTGACCTTCTCCTGCAGCCGCACCGACGGCGCCACGGTGCACTGCGGCCAGTGCTCCAGCTGCCTGCGCCGCTGGACGTCCCTGGTCAACAACGGCATCGAGGCCGAGTTCGAGAAGCAGCCCTGGACCTGGGATCGGGTTCGCGAGTTCTACGTCCCGGCCATGCGCGATGGCCGGTACCCCGACCACCGGGCTCATGAGTTCTTCGCCGCGCTGGCCACCGTCGGCGCGGCCGTGGCGAGCTGACAAACCCTGCCGACCCTCGATCGAGGAGCATCTCCATGAAGGCATACATCGCTGCCCCGCTGTTCTGCGACGCGGAGAAAGGTTTCAACCTCCAAGTCGACGCCGCGGTACGCGCCCTCGGCCTCGACACCTTTCTGCCCCAGCGCGACGGCGGCGAAGCCGCCCCCTTGGTCCGCCAGGGCCTGGACGAGGACACCGTTCGGCGCCGGCTCTACGAGCTGGACCGCGCCGCGATCACCGAGTGCGCGATCTTCGTGTTCATCCTCGACGGCCGTGTCCCCGACGAGGGCGGCTGCGTGGAACTGGGCATGGCCCGCGCCTGCGGCGCGGATTGCTTCGGGCTGCAGACCGATTCCCGCCGCTTCGGCGGCACCGACTCCAACAACCTGATGATCGACTACTCGCTCAACGGCGGCATCGCCCGCTCGATCGACGAGCTGAGCACCTTGCTGCGCGCCCACCTCGACGCGCTGACGCCCGTTCCCTGACCAAACCCTCCCGCTTGCCCCCTCACAGATCCGACAAGGAGACTTGCCATGCCCCTGGGCGTCAACCTTTGCTTCGCCGTCAAGCGGATGCCGGAACCGGAACGATGGGCCGCGTTCGTCCGCGAAGACCTCGGACTCGACCGGGTGCAGTTCACCTTCGACCTGCTCGACCCCTGGTGGCCCGACGAGCAGCGCGCCCGCCTGGCCCGCCGGGTACGCGACGCCGCCGCAGCCCACGACCTGATCATCGACTCGTGCTTCGTCGGACTGGCGCACTACGTGCCCAGCGGCCTGCTCGACCCGGACGCCGACGCCCGCGCCGCGGCCCTGACCTGGTGGCAACGCGCCATCGACCTCACCGCCGAACTCGGCGCTCCGGCCGTCGGCGGTCCGCTCGGCACGATCAGCGAGGCCGACGCCGCTGATCCCGACCGCCGAGCCGACCGCCAGGACGAGCTCCTGGATCACCTCGAACGCCTCGCCCGCCGAGCCGCCGACAGTGGAGTGCCCGAGCTGCTGGTCGAGCCGACCCCGATCCTGCGGGAGTATCCGGCCTACATCGACCACTGCCAGGCCCTGCTGAACGCGCTGCGGGAGCGCGGGGTCGGCAACGTCGGGCTCACGCTGGACATCGGGCACGCGCTGTTCCAGCGGCTGCACGGCGTCGACGCCGGGATCGAGAGCTGGATCCACAACCTCGGCTCGCGCATCCGGCAGATCCACCTGGACAACACCGACGGCCACGGCGACCCGCACTGGGGCTGGCCGCACCCGCAGGGCACCTTCGACGTCGGTGCGCTCGCGACCTGCCTGGCCGAGAACGACCTGGCTGACATCTCGGTGATCCTGGAGGTCTACCCGCGGTTCGAGGACAACACCGCCGAGGTGCTGAAGCTGATCACCAGCTCCGTCGAGCACTGCCGCGCCCACTTCCCCGTCGACGCGCAGGTGGTCCGCGATGCTGCCGCTGGCTGACCTGTACCCGCGCGACCGGCTCGCGGTCGAGATATCGCTGTGGTCAGCCGACCTGGCCGACCTCGGCGCGGAGGTCGCCCGGCTGACCCCGTACGCCGATGTCTTCCACATCGACGCCTCCGACACCCGGTTCGTGCCCAGCCCGCTGTTCTTCCCCGATCTCGTCGCGGCGCTGCGCCCGCGCACGCGGGTGCCGTTCCACGTCCACGTCATGGCCGAGCGCGCCCTGCCCTTGGTCGAGGACTTCGCCCGCGCCGGAGTGGACCTGCTATCCGTGCACGCGGAAGCCGACGACGTCGCCGACGCCCTGCACACGATCCACGCGCAAGGCGGGGCAGCCGGCCTCGCGCTGCGCCTGGACACACCCATCGACACCGTGGAGGCGCACCTCGACGACGTCGACTTCGTGGTTCTCATCGGCACGCCGCTGGGCACCAAGGGCACCGCGATGGACCCGGCCGCGCCCGATCGCGTCCGGCAACTGCGGGCGCTGGCCGCCCGCACCGGCCGAGACCAGCTTCGCGTCATCGCCGACGGCGGCATCCGCGAGAACACCGTTCCCACGCTCGCCGACGCCGGTGCCGACGCCGTGGTCGCCGGATCGCTGCTGCTGGGGAGCGACGACCTCGCCGCCACCACCACCTGGCTTCACCGCCAGCGGCATGACTTGGCGTTCGACGGACGGCGCGCCGAGGAGCGAACGTGACACCGGTCGCGGCAGGTCCGTTGGAGAGCTGGGTGGTCAGCGTCGACTTGTGGGGAACGCTGATCACCTACGGCGACCGCGAGGCCGAAGCCGCCTGGCGGATTCGCGAGTTCGAGACCGTGCTCGCCGAATTCGGTCACGACCTACCCGACGACCAGGTCCGTGACGCGATCCTCGCCGTGCGCGCGGACACCCAGCGACGTCAACGCACGACTGGCGAACAACCTCCGGTGCGTGGCCAAGTCGAGCAGATGCTCACCGTCATGGGCCTGTCTCCGGGCACGCGGCTGGTCGATACCCTGCTCGTCCCGCATACCCACGCGGTCCTGCGCGCCTGCCCCGACCTCATCCCCGGCGCGCACAGCGCGCTCTGGGCACTGAGGCAGGCCGGAGCTCGGCTCGTGTTGACCTCCAACACCCTCGCCACTCCGGCGTCGGTGTCCCGGCTCATCCTCGACGACCACGACCTGACCACCGTGTTCGACGCCACCGTCTTCTCCTCCGACGTCGGGCTGGCCAAACCTCGCCGGGAGATGTTCGCCGCGGTCGCCACCGCCGCAGGCACGGATCTGAACCGGGTCGTGCACGTCGGCAACAGCCTGACCACCGACATCCACGGCGCGCTGAACGCCGGATGCCGCGCGGTGCTGTTCAACCCGCGCGGCAAACCCTGCCCCACCGGCGTGCGGGACATCACCAGCCTCGACCAGATGCCAACCGCCGTCCTGGCCACCTGCTCCTGAACCCACGATCCGAGGAACCCGTTTGATAATCACGCCGCTCGACGTCCCCACGGCCCGTGTTGCTCCTCGCTCGCTGCCGCCGAGCGGCCTGGATCTACTCGTCGCGGCATCAGCACGCGAAGGCCGTGCCCGCCACCTCCGCGATCTGCTTACGGGTGCCGACGCCGACAGATCGGTCTACCTGGTCCACCCCGACGAGGTGCGCGCGATGCTTCATCGCGGCATCGACCCGCAGCTCTACCTTGCCTACCGCGACATCGCCGCGCCCCGGCCCAAAACCGGCCAGCCGAGCACCGACGGCACGCACGCCTGGTTCGCCGACCTCGTCGTCTACACCGCCGCGAACCTCGGTGGCAGCCCGGAACTCGGCCGGTCGCTCGGCCACTGGAACACCCCGGCACAGATAGAAATCTTCCAGTGCCTGTCCGGCCGGGTTCTCATGTTGCACACCAACATCGACGACGATGGAAACTCCACAATGGACTATCACGTGTGCCAGGCTGGTGATCACGTCGTCATCCCGTTCGGTGCCTGGCACCTGACCGTCGTGCTCGACGCCCCAGCTGCGGTGTTCAACATCTACACCGACGTCGCCGACCTGCTGACCGGACACACCAGCCGGGAGGCGGTCGACAGCGACCTGAAGTACCGAGCGGCGCCCGCGCCCGCGCTGACCATCGCACGCACGGCCTCGAAGATCGCCGTGGTCGGCTCCAGCCGCGAGCTCACCGAGCGACCTCTGCGGCGCGGTGAGTCCCCGAGCTGGGCCGAGGCCCTGCTGATGCCCTCCGGGCTGGCCGCGCTCTACCGCCACGCCCCGGCCGCCGAACTGGCCCGGTTGCAGGAGCACGCTGCGCATCTCGGCCGTCGCCCTATCCCCGTCACAGCGTCATGACAAGGTCACGCAAGCATCAACCCGCGCCCGCCGACGCCTCCTGTCCGATCCGGCCGCTGATCGGCTATGCCGCGGCCGCTCACGCGACGCGCCGCTTCGCCCAAGGCCCGGCCAGCGTCACCCTGCGCGCCGACCGCAGCGAGCTGATCAGGGACGCGGAGACCACGCTCCACTCCTACGCGCGGACCAGGACCGCGGCCAGCCGGTGGACCATCACCCTCCACACCGGCGTGCCCGTCGACCAGGCCGGCGCCGACGCCCTGTTCGCCGACGCCGATGACCACGACATCGGCCCGAACCTGCAGGCGCAGTCGATCGGCGTGCCCGGCGGCCGGGCGTTCTGGATCCGCGACCACGCGACCCTTGTGCACCTCGACCAGATGCTCGGCACGATCACCGTGCACGCCGGCGACCTGGATGCTGCGCGGTTCTTTGCCGTCCGACTCGTGCGGCAGGCCATGACCGCCCAGCTTCTGGAGCACGACGCGGTCTACGCGCACACCGCCGCGCTCGTGCGCGCCGATCGCGGCCTGTTGATCGCAGGGCCGAAGGGTGCGGGCAAGACCACCACCCTGCTGAGCGCGCTGCGGCTGGTGGGCGGGGACTTCGTCACCAACGACCGGCTCCTGCTCCGCCGCGACCCCGACGGTGGCACGGTCGGCTACGCCTGGCCGATGCACCTGCGGGCCACCGCCAGCACGCTGCGTGCCGTACCGGGGATGACCAGGTTCCTGCCCGCCGAACAGCAGCAGAACAGCCCGGCCGGCCAGTCGGCGCCCAGCGGCAAGATCGCAATCGAGCCGGGCGAGCTACGGACTGCGCTGCCCGACACGCGGATCCTCGGCGAGGTCCGGCCCACGCTGATGCTCTGGCCCTATCGCAGCGCCAGCGACCTCCCGCCCGAGCCAGTGCCGCCGGCCGAGGTCCGCGACATCCTGGTACGCACCCAGTTCTTCATGCACGACCCGGTCACCCGCGTCACCTCGCACCGCAACCACTGGCTGCTGCCGCCCGACCAAGACCGGACCGCGCTCGCGCTCACCGCCGTCGCGGACCAACTCGCCCGGACCGTGCCGTGTGTTCGGATCCCGGTCACCAACTCTCCCGCCACGTTGGCAGCCCGCGTGACTGCCCTGCTCGACCACACAGCAACCCAAGCGGCCACGCCGGGTGATCGGGGATGACCGACCGACAGATAGGCCGCCTCGCCGAGGACGCCGTCTGGGCCTTGTGCTGGGGCACCGGAGCCGACAGCCACGAGACGATCGCCCATGCGGTGGTCGCCGAACTGGGCGCGGTACTTGAGCAGTTGGTGCGGTCAAAGACCCTCTGCCTACTGGCCGCGTACCTGCACGACCACCCCATCCCCGAGCTGGATCGCACAGTGACGCGGTTCCTCGACAGCACGCTGCGCACCAACCGGTACAAGACCTACGCCTGCCGCGTGGCCGCGCTCACCGACACCGCGGCGTTGCACACTGCCGGCGTATCCGCGGTCGTACTCGGGGGACTCAGCGTGGAACACGCCCTCTACGCCAGCACCGGCGCCCGCCAGTTCAGCGACATCGACGTGCTCATCGCGCCCGGCGACGCCGAACGCACGTATGCCGTCCTTCGCACCCAGGGCTACCAGCCCAGCCAGAACAACAGGACCTGGACGCGGCAGACCGGCGACCAGATCGTCCCGCTCATCGTCTTCGACCTGGCCACTACCCTGCCTCGCGGCGGCACCGACGACGACGTCCCCGGCCTGCTGGCCCGTCGCGCCGGGATCACCGTTCCCCCACACGACCACCCGCTCCCCATTCTCGCGCCGTCCGACGCGGTCAAGCACACACTGGCCAGGCTCGCGGCCCGGCCGCGCTGGGCGCTCGCCGCCGACGCGATCCGCCAGGTCCGTGCGACCGCGCCGCCTGCCCCGCACCACGCCGACGTCCTCGCCGGCTGGTCGGTGCTGCGCTCGCATTGGCCGCTGCTGCCCGCCGCCCCGGCCCGCCTGCCTGCCGACGAGGAGCTGCACCGATGATCGTCGCCTTGGCCGGGCTGCCCGGCGTCGGCAAGACCACGCTGGCCGAGCAGCTCACCAGCCACATTCCCGGCGCTCTGCTGCTGCGCAAAGACGCCGTCCGGCACGCGCTGTTCGGCACCGAGCACACCACCTACACCCGCGACCAGGACGACCACTGCGTCCAGGCCCTGTTCGCCACTGCGGTCTGGCAGTGGCTGCGCGCCCCCGCCACGACCGTCGTACTCGACGGGCGGACCTGGCTGGCCCCCGGCCAGGTCGAGGACCTGCGCGCCTTCGCCGCGGCGCACCGGCAATCCCTGCTGCTGCTCGAATGCGTCTGCCCGATCGACGTCGCTCACGCCCGGCTGGCCGCTGATCATCAGCACCGCCTTCACCCAGCGGCCAACCGCACCCCGCAGCTACACCAGGAACTCGCCGCCACCGCCGTGCCGATCACCGGCCCGAAACTGCTGCTCGACACCGGAAAGCCCGTCGCGACCAACCTCGACATCATCCTGCGTCACCTGGACACCGTCGCTCCGTCCGAAGCCGTGATCCGCCCGCCGGCCCCGACCACCGTGGAGACCTCGTGACCACCGAACTGCCAGGACTGCTGTTGATCGCGCAGGCGACCGTCGAGCACGGCGCGGCGTTCTTGCGCACCCACCGCCCCCGCACCTGCACTGGCAAGGGCGACCGGGACATGGCCACCGACGTCGACCTGGCCATCGAACGGATCCTGCGAGACGAGCTGACCCGCGCTACCCCCGGAATCGGTGTCCAAGGCGAAGAAGAAGGCGGCCCGACCAGCGGCACCCGCTGGGTCATCGACCCGGTCGACGGCACCGCCAACCTCACCCACGACATCCCGCTGACCGGCATCTCCCTTGCCCTGGTTGTCGACGAGGATCCTCTGCTCGGAGTCATCGCCCTGCCCCAGCTCGACCGCACGTACTGGGCGGCGGACGGTCTCGGCGCATGCCGGGACGGCCGCCCGATCCGCATCGCCGGCCCGGCCCGGCTGGCAGAGGCGATCGTCGCGATCGGCGACTACGGCACCGGACCCGGCGCCGCCACCCGCAACGCGACGCTGTTGGCGATCCATGCCGCCCTCGCGCCCCGAGCACAACGCATCCGGATGCTCGGATCCGCCGCGGCCGACCTCGCGCTGCTGGCCGACTCCGCCCTCGGCGCGTCGATCACCCTCGGCAACCGCACCTGGGACATGGCCGCCGGAGCCGTCATCGCCCGCGAAGCCGGCGCCCACGTGACCGATCTCGACGGCACCGACCACACCACCGCCTCACGCTGCACCATCGCCGCCGCACCCGCCCTGATCGACGACATCCTCGACATCGTCCAGCGTGCGAGCGCGATCAACGGCTTCACCGGCGAGGAGGACGTGGCGTGCTGATCACCTTCGAAGGGCTGCCCGGAGCGGGTAAGAGCACACAGACCCGGATGCTCGCGAGGTGCCTGGAAGCCAGCGGCTGGCCCGTCACCGCCCTCCCCGACCTGGCCACCCTGGACACCGAGCCCGTCGCGGCCACGCTCGTCGACCTGCTGCGCACCGGAGACGACCCCTTCCTTCGCAGCGGCGACGCCATCACCGACACCATGATCACCGCTGCGATCCGGGCTGACCTCGTCGCCACCGTCCTCGATCCGGCGCTGGCCGAGAACCCTGCCGCCATCGTGATCGAAGACCGTGGCATCCACACGATGGCCTCCTACGCGATCGCCGCCCTACTCCGCCAGCACCGCGCCCCAACCGACGTCGCTCTCGACTGGCTGAACGCCCTCACAGCTCTGGCGGGGCCGCGCCCCACCCGAGCGCTCTGGCTGCGGGTACCCCCGAAGGTCGCCGCCCGCCGCGCTGACGAACGCGGCGGAAGCCGCCGCTCCGCATTCACCAGCGAGCAGCGCGCTCACCTCACCTGGGTCGACCACGCCTACGCGCTGCTCGCCGAACGAGACCCCCAGCTCACCGTCCTCGATGTCACCGACCTCGACCCGGTCGACACTCACCTCGCCATTCACGCCACCTTGCGTCAGATCAGCCAGACGGGTGACATCGACCTGAGCCCGTGTGCGGGGCACCACGAAACCGCCGAGCCCGTCTCCTACGCTGGCCCCGCCAGACTCCGTCCATTCGTGCCAAGCCGAAACCGAGAGTCCGAAACGATGACCACGTTGGCCAGCCACCGCGAGAACACCGCTCCCACCGACCTGCTAAGCGCCCTGCGCACTGCGCGTACGGCCGGAGCCAACGCACTGGCCGCCACACTCGACGAACACGGGTTGCACGCGCTCGACGGTGGTCGCAACAACGACGTGTTCGCCTGGACCGCGGCCACCACACCGATCTGCATCAAGCTCTACAAAAAGACGGACCGACAGCGCGTCGAGCGCGAGTGGCACGGCCTCACCCACGCCGCCGGCTTGGGCAGCGCTCCGGAACCGCTATGGCTCGACGAGCACCCCGAACAGCCAGCCCTCGGCATGACACTGCTGCCCGGCTCCCCGATCCTCGACGTTCTCGACCCGGCGTCGGCCATCAAGTCGCTGGCCGACACCACCCGCGCTCTGCAGAGCGTTCCGCTGAAGGCGCCGCTTGCCGGCCTGGAGCGCGTCGACTCCATCGGCCACTACATCGCCCGGCTCACCGATGTCTGGGCCGGCCAACTCGCCGACGCCGCCGACGATCCCCAGACCCCGGAAATGCTCGCTCTCCTGCGCCGATGGGAGAACAGCGGCGACGCCGAACTGCTCGCACAGCCCGCTACCCGCGTCTACTCCCGCGGCGACGCGAATCTGCTCAACTGGCTCCACGACGGCGAGTCCACCTACGTCGC
This sequence comes from Amycolatopsis sp. H20-H5, assembly GCF_035828755.1. NCBI lineage: Bacteria > Bacillati > Actinomycetota > Actinomycetes > Pseudonocardiales > Pseudonocardiaceae > Amycolatopsis > Amycolatopsis sp. H20-H5. The sequence continues at coordinate 49,991 of NZ_JAYMZS010000055.1, forward strand.
GGACTTCGAGTTCAGCGGCTTCTCTGACATCGCCGTCGACGCGGCCGACCACATCGAGCACATCAGCGCCCGCGTCATTCCTGACGACGTTTGGACCAACGCCGAAGCCGATCTCGGCGTCACGCCGGGCAACCGCGCCCGATTCGACGCCGCGCGGCGGACCATCGCCCTGCGGTGGCTCGCCGTGTTGTGGAAGCAGCGCACCAAGCGGGTCGAGGAGTTCACCGCTCAGCGCGATCGGGTCTGCGCCCTCCAAGGCTGATCACAACTGTCCATTACCTGCCAGCGACCTCAGCGCGGAAACGCCGTCGATGTCGCCGGCACCAAGCATTGGCACGACCTCGGGCAAGCTGGCTGCCAAAAGCCGCATATCGGCAAAAATCGCGATGTCGTAGAACCTCGACCACCATCGCATCGAGCACGTCTTGCTCGGCCGGCCCCTGACCACCGCGCAAGTCGCTGCCGAACTCACAGAGAACGAGAAGGCCGGACTGATCGAGGGCCGCTGGTGGAGGGCAGACGAACTACGGCAGTGCCGCGACAAGATCCTGCCCGCCAACCTGCGTGCCCTGCTCGACGACCTGTTCGCGGACCGATTCAGCCCCCCACCCCTTGCGCTCGCCGACTGGACGCCTGGCCGATCGCCAAGGACTCCTCTATACCAGCGCAGATCAAGCGCGGTGTTGCAGGTCAGAGATCCCGGCCGGATTGGCGGATGACGAGCGGAGTCCCCCGAAATCGCGAGCGGAAGACGACCGCGGAGGGGCACAGTGGCCCGCCGTACCCCTCCGCGGAAACCGTATTGCTCAACACAGGTGGAGGAGCGGTCAGGCGCGAGCAACTGCGTACTCCGCCTCGATCCTGGCTTTGAGTTCAGCTGCGCGTTCCGGCGTGCAGCTTTGGCCAGGTGCGTCGATGTCGCATTGCAGCTTGATCAGGCGGGAGCAGATGGCGCCGACACTGCGGCAGTGTTGCTCGGCAAGCTGGTCGTGCAGGGTTTCCGGTGCCGTGTTGCAGTCGGCGGTGAGCCATTGTTCACGCAGTTCGGCTTTCAGGGCAGGAGTCCAGGATGCGTGCGACCGGGCGGGTCCGCCGGGTCGGGGCGGCAGTACTCGTCGGGCGGGCGCGGCGGTGGTTTCGGGCAGTAGCGGCCAGGCCGTGGCAGCGGCTCGGGCGTCTGAGATTTGCTGTTGCAGTCGGTCGATCCGCGCGGTGTCGCTGCGAGGCAAGCGGCCGAGGCGGTATTCGAGGTCGGTGGCGCGCGATCTTTGCTGCTCGCGGAACCATTTGGCCTGCTGGTTGTGCAGCGTGCGCGGCGCAAGTCGACCGATTCGTTCCGGCTCTGCTGTGGCCAGCCGCCATGCGAGCCGCGCGGCGGCAACGGCGTCGTCGGCGCTGCTGTGGGCCTGGTCAAGCCGGACTTTGTAGTGCTGGCAGAGGTTTGCAAGGGTGCGTTTTTCCGCCCGTTTCGGATGCAGATGGCGGTCGATGCAGATGGGATCCACGACGGGGCCGGACAGGTCGAATCCGCGGCCGTGGTGGCGGCGCAGTTCGGCGTCGAGCATGGTCAGGTCGAAGGGCGCGTTGAAGACGATGAGCGGAACGGTCGCGGTCCAGATCCGAGCCAGATGACTGCTGACCTCCTCGACGACCTCCGCAGCGGGCCGGCCGTGGGTGCGCGCGTAGTCCGTCGTGATGCCGTGCAGAGCGGTGGCGTCGGCGGGGATGTCGATACCGGGGTCAGCAAGCCAGTTCCTGGTTTCGATCTGCGGTTTTCCGCCTGTTCGGCTGGGTGTGATCGTGACAATGGACGCGGTGACGAGGCGGTCGCGACGCGGGTCGACGTCGGTGGATTCCAGGTCGAGCGCGAGTAATTGGCCATCTGCCCATAACTCTTCGAGGTTAGTCATGCGCGCATCGTAAGAACAGGGTCCGACAATTCTCGGTGATCGCACCCGCCGACGCCGCCAGCCTTCGCCTGCTGCTCCATCCGATGCCCTCCTCGTTCCTCCTCCTGATGCCACTATCCTGCCGACAGCGGTTAGCGAACTCCGGCGTCGGGATTAGCGTTGAAGGGGGATCAGCGTGGCAGCGGACCTTGAACAGCTCGGCCCGATCGGCTTCCAGGATCTCGCAGGCGCGCTCTGCGTCGCGTCCTTCGGTCCCGGCATTCAAGTGATGGGATCGGGCCGCGATGGCGGCCGAGACCTGTACCACCGGGGACCGCTCGTCTGGAAGGGCGATGACGGCCAACCCAACGAGGTGTGGGACGGATACACAGTCTTCCAGGTCAAGCACAAAAAAGGCCTGGAGGCTCGCCCCGCGGACAACGCTCGCTGGCTGCAAGGCCAGATTCGCAGCGAACTGAAGAAATGGGCCGACCCGGCTTCCGGCCGCGATCCGGTTCCGGACTATCTGGTGTTCATCACCAACGTCCCGCTCACCCCGACGCCTGGCTCAGGGGGACACGACCAGACGATCAAGGACATCGGCAACTACATCGACAGCCTGAACGATGACAGCCGCGACGTGGGCAGCGGCGACGACCGCCAGGCCAGGTACCGGAGGCTCTCGCGCATTCGCGAGTTCCGGATTTGGGACGCGAACCAGATCCAGACCCTGCTCGACGTCAACGCCGGCGTCAGGCTTGCCTTCCCTGGTTTCTTCACCGCCGCCGACGCGTTCGCGCACATGTCCGAACTCGCCGGGTACCTGCCGAAAAACCAGCTGGAGCCAGGACTCCGTGCTCATGCCCGTACCACGCTAATGGGAGAAAGCTCCGTCTACTTCGACGAGGCCGGCAGCGGCGACGTCACCGGCATGCCGTTGCATGACGTCGTGATCGATCTGCCGATCACGTTGCCGGACGACCCTGCATCCAACAGCGTGATCAAGTACGTCCTCGATCGCGGCGAGCGCATGCTCAGGCCCACGCTCACCACCTTCAAAGGCCCTCGCCACCTGGTCATCGCCGGTGCCCCGGGCAACGGGAAGACCACGATCTCCAAGTTCCTCGCGCAGGCATATCGCGCCGCCTCGCTGGCCAACGGTGACAACCTCAGTGCCGACCACCGGCAGGTCATTGCCGGGACTGAAGCCGCGTTGGGACGGTTCCAGCGGGCCCTGCCTCGGCATCCTCGGTGGGCTATGCGGATCGACCTTGCCCAGTACGCGGAGGATCACGGCTTCAGCGACGGCTTCACGCTGATCGGTTACATCGCCGAGAAGGTCTCCAGCCGGTCTGATTTGGGCAGCATCCGCGGGTCCTCGGTGCTGTGGTGGCTGCAACGCTGGCCGTCGTTCCTGATTCTGGACGGCCTGGACGAAGTCACCGAACCCAAGGTGCGCAAGTGGGTCATCGAGCGCGTCGTCGAGTTCGTAACCGACGCCGAGGGCGACGACTGCGACGTGTTCGTCGTCATGACCACACGACCGATGGGCTACGTGGAGAACATCGCACCGACGCAATTCGAACGAGTAGACCTGGACTACCTGTCCGCCGGAGAGGCAATCCGCTACGGCGAGCTGGCAACTCGTGCCCGGCTGCGGGCGGACCACGACCGCATCGACCGGATTGTCCGCCAGCTGGAGATCGCCGCTCACGACGACTCGCTCCGGTTGCTGCTGCGCACTCCGCTCCAAGTCCTGATCATGACCATCATCGTCGGAAACGCCGGCCATCTCGCCCCGGACCGATACAGCTTGTTCTGGGGCTACTACGACACCGTATTCAGGCGGGAGCGCGAAAAAACCACGAGCGTACGATCGATCCTGCAGACCTACGGTCAGCACATCCAGCGGCTGCATGAACGCGTTGGCTTCGAACTGCAGACGCGCAGCGAAGCCGCCGATCGCTCCTTTGCCGCCCTCACCCGCCAGGAACTACACGGGATCACCTGGCAAATCCTGCATGACGCCGGCTTCAAGCCATCCGATGCGGACGCCGAACTGCTAGACAAGATCCTCACCACGGCCACCCATCGGTTGGTGCTGATCGTTCCGCGAGGCGACGAAGGCTACGGCTTCGATGTGCGATCGCTCCAAGAACTCATGGCAGCTCGCTACCTCACGACCGGCACCGATGATGCCGCACTCGCACGACTACGCGTCTCGGCAGCCAGTCCGCACTGGCGCAACACGGTTATCTTCGCGGCGGGGCACTGGTTTTCCGAACCGCAGGACCATAGGCATCAGGCCATCGTCGAACTCGTCGAGACCGTCGATGACGACGCCGGCCAACGTCTCGGCAACATCGTGCCCGTCGGCCCGCGTCTTGCTCTGGATCTCATCGACGACGGGATGGCACGCGCCTGGCCACGGCCGCGAGACCGGCTTGTCCGCCACGCTCTCCAGGTCCTGCACGAACCACGCCCGCAGGACCTGACCGCGATCGCGCGATCCCTGATCCGTATCGCTGACACCGGCGACGCACAGCAAAGAGCAGTCGAGGACGGTTTGCGCGACGCGCAGGCAATCTCGCTCACCGCTCGCGACACCACCCAGGCCCTGCAGGACCTGGTGCCCAAGGTCGTCAAGGAGATCGGAGCACGCGCACGTATCAACGGGCTCGCCATCGTGCGTTCCCGCGCTGGTGCGGATCCGCTGGCTCCGCCACTTGACGGCTGGGGCGATTTCGACGCCGAGATCGAGACCGCTCCGGTAGCCGATCCCGTGCTGGCGATTGTCCGGACTGCTGCTAGCGCGGTGCGGTCGTTCAAAGACGGCGCAGCACAGGGAATCGACGTATCGTCCGTCCTCGCGGTTTTGGCTGACACTGACGGGTCAGCGATCTTCGAAACTGCATTGCAGCACGTCGTACCACACGAATCGACTCTGGTCGCCGAGTTGCGCGACAACGTGCTGCCTGCTGTCCACCGCGCGGCTATCGGGGGCCAACTCCGGCACCCCCGCTCGGACGGAGCCGACAGTTGCTCGTGAAGACCACCTTCCGGCACGGAGGCGTCGGACTTGACCGATCGCCCGTTCCTATCCGCGTTGTGGTTGGCTACGGTCGTTGACGTGACCGAAACTGGAGCTGGTACTAGCCACAGCCAGTGCGCTGGAACTGATCGCGGGGTGCGTCGCGCGGCTGTGGCTGACCGGACACGCGGTCCTCGCTTCTGGCGGCGTGGCAAGGCGCTTGGCGGTTGCACGGACCGGCTGTCTGGCACTCGCACCCACTGAGCCGAGTGGCCCCGAGCCGCAGGTGCCTGCGTGCAATGGTTCCCCAGGAATCAGCACAGTGCCGTGATGAGGCGAGGCGCCAGTCAATCCAGGGCTTGGCTTGCGTGCCCTGAGCCCGGCGCACAGCGGTGCGACCATGAACGTGGGCGAGGTTTGGCTCAGCTACCCAATCTGTGCCGCCATCCTTGGTGTCGGCCATTGCTGGAAGTTCCCTGCTCGCGGGGTCGGCGCACTCGTCGATCACCCTTCTTGTGAGCAGCGCCACGTAGAGCGGTACCCTCCACATCACTCGGAGCGCGAGGCACCGAGGCCGGAACCAGGCCACCCGGAGGGTCGAGGTTCACGGCGAGAGGGTGTTGGCCGCTCACCTCGTGAAATCGTCGTATTCGTCCTCGCCGAGTGCGTAGTGCTCTCTGACTGTCCGGGACGTCACGAGGAGACACCTGTGCCGCATTCCGTTCGTCGCCGCATGATCGCCCAACGGCGCAAGTTCACCGGGGAAGCCACCGAGCAGGCCGCTCCAGGCGTCCGAGGCCGCTCGCACGGCCTTGATGAGTGCACGCTCGAACAGCGGCGATTTCGCGCCGTCCTAGCCGTTCTGATGCTCAACGAGCACACCGACCATAACCTGGGCCAGGACACCGTCGCCCGCTGCATTGCCAGCAGCGTCCTGCGTCAGATGATCCACATTTCCGCCAGGCCCGACGAATTGGTCGTGCTCTCCGACATCCCGCACCATCTCATCCAGAAGGTGCTGCCGAGGGACGTGGCCTCGACTGTGCACGGCATCCCCGGCCTGCGATGCCTCGACGCCGACCCTGATGGCCGCTGGTACCGGTTCTTGCACGTCGGGACGGGAGGCATGTTCCGCCTGCAATACGCCGGGCCGACCCCGGAGGAGTACTGCTTCCGTCCCGAACCCGACTGGCCGGACTCATGGAACCCGGTCACCCCGCTCCAGACGTTGACCGAGAACGAGGCGCACGTCCTGGCGCAGATCCCGGCGATGCACGACGACCTGGAGACGCTGCTCGCCGGCCTGGTCGTCCGATTGAGCTGCAAGGACCCCGACGACAGGTGGGCGTTGGGCGAGCTGGACTGGGATCCACTGCGCCGCCGTCACCCGAAGGCGGTCACGTACCGCCGTTACTTGTGGGGGTCGGGTAACGATTGGATCCTGCATTACAACGGCCCGATCCCCGCCGACGACATCGCCGTCGCCCTGACCGACGCCCGCATCGGAATCGCCGGAGCTCGCATCGCCGGCCACCAGGACGGCCTCGTCCGAGTCGAGCGTGGCACGGCGTCCCTGGAGATCAGCAACTACACCGCACCGTACGACCGCGTCCGCCCATTCGCGCCACGCACGCCACCGAGCCGGCACCGACCGGCAGAACGCGCTCTTCGGACCTGACCTGTCGGATATTCAGTTGCATAGCGGTTCTGATCGCAGGTGATGCCGGGGTTGATCCACAAACGGCGCCTATGGCGCTCGTGGGGCGACTCGGCGCTGGCGGTAAAAGAGCCCGCGTCGAGTCCCCTTCACGACGGCTTCGCCCTCGCGCCTGGGCATCTGCCGGACACCGCGCTGCTCCGAGATCTACTGTTGGTGCTGCGCGCTACCGTCATGTGATGGTCAACCAGCGAACCCGACGTGCTCAGGTGGGCGCGGTCAGGGCTGACGTACTCGGTGGAGCGGCATGACCTCGACCGTCACCCCGATGAGGCTGCGCTCGGCCATCGCGGAAACGCTCTGGGATTGCGTCAAGGCGCACCACCTGGAGGCGGCATGCGATGCACTAAGGGCGCGCCGATGAATAACCCGTAGAGTCCGGTTGTAGCTGTCATGCTTGTGGTATGCGTGAGGCTGGGGACATCGGGGCAGTGCTGGCGGCGAAGTTCGCGGTGTTGTTGCCGCACCTGGACGAGCGTCAGCGGCGTCTGCTGCTGGCTGCGGAGGCCAGGTCCTTGGGGCACGGTGGAATCAGAACCGTCGCTCGCGCCGCAGGTGTCCGCGAAGCCACCGTGTCGTTGGGCATCACCGAACTCGACTCCGGAGCGCCTCCATTGGGGCGGGTCCGCCGCCCTGGCGGGGGCCGCAAACGCGTGGTCGACACCGACCCCGGACTACGCCCGGCGCTGCTGGCACTGGTGGAACCAGACACGCGGGGTGATCCGATGTCGCCACTGCGGTGGACGACGCTCTCGACCCGCCACCTGGCAGGCGAACTCACCGCCCAAGGACACCGGGTCTCCGCCGACACCGTCGCGGACGTGCTGCGGAGTCAGGGTTTCAGCCTGCAAGGCAACGCCAAGACCCTGGAGGGTAAACAGAATCCCGATCGAGATGCCCAGTTCCGCTACATCAACGAGCAGGTCAAGACCCATCACGCCGCCGGGGAACCGGTCGTCAGTGTGGACACGAAAAAGAAGGAAATCGTCGGCGAGTTCACGAACGCCGGACGCGAATGGCGTCCCGCCGGTGACCCGATCAAGGTCAACACCCATGACTTCCCGGACAAGGAACTGGGCAAAGTCGTACCGTACGGGATCTACGACTTGGCCGCGAACACCGGCTGGGTCAACGTGGGCACCGACCACGACACCGCCACCTTCGCGGTGGAGTCCATTCGCCGCTGGTGGAACGGGGCCGGGCAGCT